>JBCCRZ010000132.1:0-11424 GCA_039200855.1 Cyanobacteria bacterium P01_D01_bin.44
AAGGGCACCCAAAGATTGAAGTCCAAAACCGAAGGAGTCTAACGGGGTGCCCAAGCTTGATAAATCAGAGCGCTGGGCGAGTGGCGACGGGGCCAGCGCTCTGGCAGTTAACGGGTAGATGCCGTGCAATGATTAGCGAACAATGCCTTTGCTGCGGGCATCTAGCTCACCGAGCCGAGTCGCTTGAATATCCTCAACGGCTTTGGATTGGGTGTCCAAATGCTCTAACCGGGCCGATTGGATATTGTCGATCCCTTTGGTGCGGGCATCAAGGGCCCCTAGCCGAGCGGATTGGATATTGTCAACGGCCTTAGATTGACTATCGAGATGCTCAATTCTCAGGGTGTGAACGTTGCCTTTGCTGCGTGCGTCCAGGGCTTCGAGGCGAGCCGACTGGACATCTTCAATGGCTTTAGAGCTAGTGTTCTCGAGGACTTCGTAGCGGCGTTGTTGGAGGGTCGTGGATTCAATTTCAGCCGCGTTGGCGACCGGTGCGATCGCAACCGTGGCGGCGGTCAATGCCAGGGCGGTTAAGAAAGTGCGTTTCATGTGGTTGCTCCTTGGAAATCGGTGGTTTTACTTCAGTAACTACAGAATGCCGCGCTCTCCTGAACGACCCCTGACCGCTAACTGAAAGGTGCTTAAGGGGTTTCTGAGAATCGCTGAGTGATCCCAGTGATAGGGGTCACTCAGCGATTCTCAGGTCAACCCAAACCCGCATAACGGGAACCCAAAAGGCAGATTCGCCCCGGCCTAAAAACGTGTTATCAAGAGGCAGAAAGATGAATCGTTAGGAGCCGGTTTCGGGTATGGCCACGACTACTCAAGTGATGCCCCATCAGCAGGTCAAACCGCGTCCTCCCATGCGCTCTGTTTCGCGCCGACTCGAAACCTATCGGCCCAGCCGCAATTGCTTTGAAATGCTCAAGCGCGAAGCGGAATTTGAGCGCGTCCTCATGCCTCGGAAAGTCGAACTGATCGGGGGGATTGTGACGGCTAAGAGCGATCTACTTTGAGGTGAACCGGGTCGATGTGTTCAGCTCGGTGAGATCTCATTTTGGGTTCGACTATGCCCAATTCCGTTCGTCTTGAAATCAGCCTGCCGCGTTCACACCGGGCCTGAACTTGCCATCGTCTGCCAGGGGGCTGATGACAACGCAAACCGTTCTGATATTTGGCGGATTACACTCAACCAACGCTGACGGCAAACTGAATAAAGAGCATCCAATATTTAAGTGTGTGTCCCCAATGACTTTTACGGTGATTGGGGCTTCTTTTGGCGAGCAGCAAGCTACCGACTTTTCACGCTCTCGCTAGCAGCTAGTCCCGATCATTTGAGCGGCTCCCGGCTTCTGCATCCGGCTCGATGCCATCTCATTTCGGGCGTAGACAGTGGCCTGATTTTTCATAGTCAGATCCAGGTAAGAGCGCACTTATACATCGCCGTCAGCGTACTCTGTAAATTCAGCGGGTTAGGCAGTTAAGCGTCTCGGCCAGGCATCGCTCTCCTTTGGACATTTCTCAGATGGACCCGATCCCGAATTAAGCGCCTCCTCATGCGCTCTGGGGACGGCTCACCTTTGAGCTAAACCTTGCCCTGATATGCGGCTCGGTGACGGCTCACTTTGGACCGGGTCTAGGTCATATTTCTCTCACCCTATAAAAACAAGGCGCGGTTACACATTGACCTGAATTTGCCCTGTCACTTTAGCGGTCTGGGCAACTTGCAATTTCGGAGTGACATCGCATCGGAAGTCAACCCTTGTTTAGGTGCATCCCAAGGCCAAATTGAGCCGGTCATGATGACCTCGGTGACGACCTCAATGGGATCGAAGCCGACTCCCGATAGACCGCCCAATGAGCCCTCATTTTGGGCCAGAACGGGAGCAGATTCCTCTTGTCATCGAAAAACAAGGCGCGCTTACACATTGGCCTGTTTTTGCCCCATCACTTTAGCGGTCTGGGTAACTTGCGATTTCCGAGCAACACCACATCAGAATTCAGCCCTTGTCTAGGGAGAGCCCGAGGTCTCATTCAGATCGAAACCTCTCTCCTATTGGTCACTCAATAAGCACACATTTTGGACAAGGGTGAGGTCTCATTTCTCTCGGCCTATAAAAACAAGGCGCGTTTATACATCGGCCTGTTTTTGTCTCGTCACTTGAGCGGCCTAGGGACGAATTATCGGGCGGCTGCTCTACATCAGAATTCGGGACCCCGGCATCGTCATCGCCCAGTCAAAAGGGGGCGAGGCCGTGGCAGAATTGCCTCTGCAAACTGATCCGATACTGGGCAACCTGGCGCATCAATCGTGAACTGCTTTCATCCAAAAAGGTGACCCCTCTTTTACCGCCGA
This sequence comes from Cyanobacteria bacterium P01_D01_bin.44, assembly GCA_039200855.1. GTDB lineage: Bacteria > Cyanobacteriota > Cyanobacteriia > Phormidesmidales > Phormidesmidaceae > SIO4C1. The sequence continues at coordinate 2,357 of JBCCRZ010000132.1, forward strand.
CTCAAATCATATCGACTCAGACGTCATTGCTTTGAAGGGCGGCCACGCGAAGCCTAATTTGAGCCTTCCCTGAGGTCTCGAAAGGTCGAATGATTCGGGGACCTTATCGCCCAAAATGACCCACGCCTTTGAGCTTGAGCTTGGCTTTTCTGTACAGCTCGGGGAGCGCTGATTTTGGGCAGAGGGGAGCGCATATTCCTCTCATCCTCGAAAAACAAGGCGCGCTTATACATTGCCCTGTTTTTGACCCGTCACTTTAGCGACTTACCCATGAGCAGGCAGGCGATGGCTCCCGATCAGAATTCGGCTACCCGCGTGCTCTCATTCAGCGCTTAGGCACGAGCTGTTCAACAGACTTTTGCTCGCCATGCAAAAGCTATTCAACAGACTTTAACCCTCGATAAAAAACCGTTCAGTACACTTAAAATTCCGATACAGCCGTCATTCAAAACCCTTTAACCATTTATTAGGTCAACCTTCTAACGGACTTCGAGTCATTACACAGAGCCTATTCAACAGACTTTAAGATGTCGTACAGGAGGTATTATCTAGGTGCTCAGGAACTATCCAAAAGCTATTCAGGACGTATACACCGAATATTATTTTGGGCGGCAGCAAGATGTGGCAGCTGTCCGGACACCTGGAACTACGAACAGCCCTGTTGCCATCGTCCATAGTCCGAGGCCGGTTCTGATTGAAGCACCCAGATTCGCCGTTGCTGTGCCGTCGTCAGCCGCGACCACAGCACTGCCATCCACGCTGTTCCAACCCGCTCGTGAACGCTGACGTACTGCCCCCAGCAATCGCAACTCTGGAGGATCTCAAAACACACCTGCTCGGTCGAAGTCAACTCTGGTTGAATCGGCTCGACTAATTTCAGACTCACCTCACCCACCGGTTGATTAGAAAGGGGAGGTTTATGGTGGTAGTCACTGGTAGGAGTAATAAGATCTTTATTACCGGCACTGACTACCGATTCTTCCGTGACTACCGGCTCAACGGCTTCTATCACTGGAGTTTCAGGCTGTGGCTCGGCAGCGTTATCGCGATCGCACCAGCCTGCAAAAACGGTCTGCCGATCGCACGCATATTTGAATTCCTGGCTATCGATTTCAAAGGTCAGATCGTCGGCTAGTTCAATCGGGTAAATGCGAACTTGCTCACCTTTGGGTCCAACCCGATGAGCTTTACCTAAGCGGACCCCCATGGTCTCGAAAAACTTGCGGGTGACCATCACCGGGGTGTCCTTCGAGCTGATGCTAAAACCGAGGGCTTGTTTGATAGTCAGTTTGTGGCCCTGCACGGCCCGGTGGAGAGCAATCACTTCCGGGGTCTGATTGCTAATTTCACCGAGGGTGAGCAGCTGCGGAATCTTGAAATGCTCCAGCGCAGCAATTTTGACGCTCAGGGTCGCCCTGCGGATATCCGGTGCCCAGGCGGTGCCATCGCCGCTGGCGGCCAGCAGCGCATTCACTCTGGCCCGATCGCGATCGCACAGGTAGTCTCGGCCCTCGGTGAGGTAATAGTGCAGGCGGAGCTTAGAATGCCAGCCGTACTCATCCAGGATGAACAGATCGGGGGTAACGGTTTCGAGCTGGTAGCGCCGTTTGAGATGAGCTTTTTTGAGCGACAGGGCCTGCTGCTCGTTTTCGACAGTCCGCGCATTTTCCATCGGTTCGAGTTCCAGCGGATTGAGATCGGGAGCTGTACTCACTGCAATGGCTTTGGTGCGCAATCGGTCATGGCGTTCAATCTTGAGGTCGGTTTGCAGCTGAGCGCGGGCGTCACCATCCTCGAATTTTTCAATCTGAGTGATGTGATGACCTTCGTCGGTGAGGCCCTGCAAGACACAGTCCCGGTACGCGCCCATGCCGGTATTGATGCGAGCGGCCAGCTTCGACCAGGTGATAGTGGCGGTCTTATTGAAATCGCTCTCAATGTCGTCACACCCGGCTTCAAAGATCAGTCGCAAGGTGGCTTTGACTTGTTTATCCTGGGCCTGTGCCAGGGCTTTGTACCAGGTTTCGCCCCCACCGATGCGGCCCATGCCGTACTGGGCCACATAGATATGCCGGGGCACGGGCTCTCTAAGGCGGATCAGGGACTGGCGCACGGAGTTCTCTGGCAACACGCCTAAGTAGCAGCCATAGACCGCATCAAAATGACCTTCGATATCGATTGAAACGCCGGTTTCAACCGAGGGCGAGCAAATCACGATGTCGTATTGAACCAAGATGGAGTTCAAGATTGACATTGACCCAAAGGCGGGATGGTTTTTGCGCTGAAGGGTTTCACTGTCGATGCGCAGAATCTTTAGCTCCGGAAACTTATCTCGCCAGCGCTTCTCCAGGGAGTGACTGCTAAAGCGGCCCTTCTCTCGCTGGGAATCGGTGGTGACCATAAGGCGCTGACCTTGCTCAATGGCAGCCTCCGCCTGCATCAGCCAATCCTCGGGGCAATCATAAGACGCGCAATCATAGCCGTCCTCACGCCAGGTGCTCAGCGCCAGCCAGGGGTCCAGGTGGGGCTGCTCGCCAATTTGACGCACAAAATCAACGGTGTAGTCGCTCAGGTCGGCATCGGCCAGGATGACGCGGCCTTCGGATTCCGGAGAAAGGGCCTCCACCATCAGGGTTCTGAATTCCCGCAGAATTGCCACTCGATTATCCCGGCAGGTCGATGAGTTGAGCATCTCCCAAATCACCTGCTCCGCCTCATCGATGATGATCAGCGCATCTTTCCAGTCTTCGGCACGAAACTGGGCCTGGGAATTAGGATGGGCCGATTGAATACACAACCCGATGCCATGGGCGGATACCTCTGCGATCGCATCGCCTTTATCGTTCCAATCGCCATTGACCACCTCATAAATGCTGAGCACCCCGGTGCGATCCGACAGGTTCTGAGTCAGTTGAACCCGGTGGGTGAGTACGAGCGCCCGTTGACCTCGGGCGTGGGCTGCATCGACCTGGCGTTTAATCACTTCCGTTTTGCCAGTGCCCTTGGGGGCTTTGAGAAGCCATAATTTGGCCTCGGCTGAGAAGGGAATGGGGTGGGCCGGGTCGGCTTCGAGGTACTTTTGACCTTCAGGGGCGACCCAGTTGGGTTCGACTGAGAGCACCGATTGCTGTCGCAGGCCCCAGGACTCAAAGCTGACCGCGCTGGCATAGGCGCTGAGGAAGGTTTCGGGGCCATGATGGACGATCAGGTCATCGACGCCTTTACCGAGTTCGGGGTGCCATTGAATGATTTTGACCTGGCACTGCTGGCGCTTGAGGGCAGCGCTGAGTTTGGCGATCTCGCGGGCGACGGCGCGGCGGGTCGAGCGTTTGGTGTCCTGGTCAAAGCAGATATAGAAGGTGCGACCGGGTTGGGCGAACAGTTGCAGCTGGGGAATCAGTTCTCGGGTTTTGGGGATGTTCCACTGGGTGATCCCCGGTAAGCCGAGGGTTGGGTAGCCCTGGGTGAGCAAACAGCCGGTTTTCTTCGCCCCTTCGGTGAGCATGAGGGGAGTGATGCTACGGGCCAGGGTTTCCCAATAGCGGGGCTGGTCAGGGTGGTCCAGGATGTACAGCCCAGTGGGGGTTTTGATCGGGTGCTCGTACTTGACCGGCTTGCCGGTGCGCTGCCATTGACCCTGCTCGGTTTGTTTCCAGCCGTCGCGGGGGGTGTCGGGTTTAAAGCAGCCCCAGTCATCGGGTTCTGAGGACAGGCTTAGCCCATCGGCCACCAGGCGCAGGCCCGTGCACCACCAGCCGCCTTCAATCACAGGTGCATAGCGTTTCTGGATGCGGCGCACGGGAGCCGTGGCATACTGGGCAGCGTCGCCTTTGAGGGTGCCGAGGGCGTGGCTGGTGAGGCGTTCTAAGACCTCATCACCAGCCAGGCTGCGGAAGTTAGCGGCGGCGATCTCAGGCGCAATGCCGCTGCCCGTGGTCAGTTCTTCCCAATGGGCGGGGTCTAGATGGTCGGGGCAGGGGCTGGTTTCCCGCTGGTTGACTTCACTATGGGTTGAGTCGGGTTCTCGGGGAAGCTTTTTGGCAAAGCCGGATGTTACGGAAGCCAGTAGCTTCTGCGGATAGAGTTGGGCTAATTTTTTGAGTACCATGAAACCGAATGCCCGGTACCTGAAATCAGATACACGGGTTCTGAGTCCTGTCGGTCTCTTGCTTGAAAACTACTAAGTCGCCAAACTCACTGAGTTTTCAAGTTTTAAGAGATCGCAGGGTTTCCATCCAGGCGTAAAGAGCTGTGTTGCTGTTGAGGCGTGCGGCTCTTTCGCTGTTGCGAGTCCTGGAGGTAACAGCAGAGAGTTACCTCGGCGATGCACCGGGTATGGATTGAGCGGAGTGTCAGTAATTCAGATTCATTGCTGGGTAATGCACCTGTGACCCGTCGAGCTTTGGAGCAGCTCTGGCAGGTCAACTTCAGTCAGGAGGGGTATGGAATCCCCAAGGGAGGTGCGCAGAGGTTGCGCACGCTTCCTGGGTTATGGATGAGTAGATGTTTGACTGAAGGGGGACGTCAACTCGTTGCAGAGATTACGGGTCGATCCACAGGGTAGTCACACTCAAGCGCTGAGAATGGATGTGCTTCAGCATGGTTAACATTCTAAAAAAGCACACAAAATCCTGTGAACGGTTGCAATCGCCGCCGCTCTGGTGCTAAATTTTGGGTAGATATTTGCAAAACGCCTTAGCGATCGCTGTGGGATGGCCGTCCCGTGGCGATTTTGGCGTTTAAAGGGCTTTCAAGATGGCATCACCTCCTTTCGTGATCGGTAGAATACGCCTGAAACCCGCATAGATCAAGCGTCTTCAGAACTGGGTGGTTCGAACGGTTCACCTCCCATATCTCGGATCTGCTGCTCGAGGCGCTCGTTTTCTTCTTGCAGGTCTAATAATTCAAGGCTGACTCTTACGCTTAGGTTGCTTGCTATTGCGATAATTTTCTTCAGCAGTTCAATTTCTACTGAGCCGACTAAGTGAATCCGTTTTTGCTTCTCGGGGAAATAAATGCCATAAGCTAAGACTTGTCCTAAAGCCTGCTTCCAGTTTTTGAAGCGCTTGACTTCAATGATTTCAGATTCCGTAACCAAGTCAGCTTTGCCAACAGGGGTTATCACTGTCGTTTTTCCATTCAGCTTTTTGGCTAGTCTTGCCTGTTCCCTTGCCTCTGAATCATGCTGCTTGTTCTGCCGCTTTCTATGAGATGTAAGCAGCGGGGCTACGGATATGCCTGCTTGATTTTGATTAACCAGATTTTCCACTAAAGCTATAGCCTTGAGATTCCCTTTGCTAGCTTCGTGCATCCAGTATTGGGCGGATTGCTCTAAAGTCAGTGCTTTAATTCTTGTTCCCCTGCTTGCCTGATCAAAAGAATCCACCTCAATCATTGGAGCTTTGATGCCCTTCGAGTCCAAAAACTGTCTGGCGTTTTGTTCGGTCAGCCCGATGATTTCAGCTGCCTGAGTTTGGCTCATACGGTAGCTGCCATCAGGCAACTGGAAACCGTCAACTTCCATCGATCCAAGCTGCACTGTGGAACGGGTAGCCTGTGTTGGTTCAGTCATCCTGAAAGCCTTCCTCCTCCTCTACTCATTTCTGACAAAAGGCCATAAAAATCTATGAACGGTTGCGATCGCAACCGAGCTGGTGATATATTCAGGTCAAGTTATTTGCAATACGGCTTACATGGATCGCCTGTTGGGTTGCCGCCCTCTGGCGATTTTGCCGTTTAAAGCGCTTTCAAGATTACATCACCTCCTTTTGGTTTGATCGATAGGGTACGCCTCAAATGCCGATAGATCAAGCGCTGAGCCTTTCCCATATCTGGTTTAGCCGCTGCATGATCTCGCCCAGCATCGACTGAAACGATTCTCTGAATGCTGCATGCTCATCAGCGTTTTGCTGGCGTTCTCGGCGTGCCTCTGCTCGGTCTGCTCTGCCTTCATCAACAAAGGAATCAACCTTTGTGCTTGTTGTGTGGACTGCTGACGTTAGCTGGCCCATCAAAATCGAATTATTGCGTTCCAGGTTTTTCAGGTCTAATAAGTCAGCGCTAACGCGAAAGTTATCTGCTTCGCGTGCCTGATTGAGGGCCTGAATTGCCCTGGCATTGCTATCAATCAGCTTTTGGGAGTTCGCAATCGAACCAGCATTAGAGTCAATCTTCTGCTGGAGTCCTGCGATCGCACGAGCATTGCTAGCAACCAGCGCCCGCAGCTCATCATTGCTCATGGGTTGATCGATAGGACCGTTAGTCATCTCCTGAATCTTCCTCTTTCTTGGTTCGGTTTGACTTCGGAAAATGCAGCGCCAATTGGGTTGTCTATGTCTCCAATGCGCCTACCGCTAAGCCGCGCGTTTCTGTGCTTCTCGCAAGGCTGAGACTGCCTCACTTGTGGTCTGTGCCTGGAGTCGAGCCAGCGAAAGGAAATCGCCCATAGTCGCACGCTGCGCCTCGATACCGCTGACAAGTCGATCAATGCTGCGCTCAAGCCGTGCGATCGCATGACCTTGGTCACTGATGGCTTTGGTGAGCTGATCAATTTTGCCGCCGAGCATTTCGCCCATACGATCAATTTTTTGTCCCAGCTCACTAATAGCCTGGGTGTTCGCGCTGATTTGGCGATCAACGCGATCAAGCCGCGCTCCGGTTGCTTCTGATAGTGAGTCGATGGGGTCAGGCATTGGTTGAATCCTCGGTGCTCATGGGCTGCTCTATGGCGCTGTTAGTCATGCTGCTACTCCTGCTGGTTCAGGAGCCAAGACAGGCCAGCATACTTGAATCGTCCAGCTGTTTTGGGGATGGTAGGTTTCGATTCGAGCTTCGTCTTCGGATAAGCCGTAGTTACCTTCTGGCCAGCTAAGCGTGATTCCATCGGGCCTAACAATAACCTGTAGGCGTTCTTCTGGATTCATTTGCTCTAGCGGGGTCGGTTTCCCATCTAAGCTTAGGTGGACTATTGAAATGCGATCGCACGTTTGAACATCGAATACAGTCCATTGGGTAGGGATGAGTTTGCACTGTCCATTTACCCATTCACCTCGTCGGTGAGAACGAATATCGCCAATGGCGGGAAACTCTTTTGAAATTTCAGCCCCGTAATCGGTGGGGTTGCGCTCGGGTAGTAAGTCAGCTCCCTCCACGTTATAGCGCCCCTCTTGAGGGTATTTGTAGAGCAGCACGTTTACTTTATCCATCGGCTTTACCTTGGTGATGTGTTCTGAACCAGCAGCGCCAGTTATGGTGTCTGTTTTGTGCGTTTTCAGGTTGATCCTGATATGTGGTGTCCAGTAGCTCAACCCAGTCTGCATCTGTGGAGTATTGCTGAGCCAAATTCTTACACTTTTCTTTGGCCCTTGGTTTATCGAATGCCTGAATTGGTTCATCCCAGTCTTCGTAATCAGCCATCGCCATCGTCTCCAGATGTGCGATCTCCCCCACGGGTTTCACCCAAAGGCTTGGCATCGGCAGGGATTAAGCCACGCTCTTTCAGCAGTCTGAAAAGCTCAGTTTCAAGCCAATTGCTAACACTGCTGTTTGCTTCAGTGGCAGCTTCTTTAGCTGCGTCTATGACACGGTCATCCCACCTATATGTAACCTTACGCCTGGGCATCGTTATATGCATCATTTTTCACCTCTAATGTCGCATATATGGCGATGATACGCCTAAGACCGGCAAAGCGCCATATATTTGCCGACGTTAGCCGTATATATTTCTTATGAATCTACCACTCAATGATAAGTACATTTGATTCTCAAAAGTGGTCACTTTGCCGACATTAGATGTATAAATGAATTCATAGCGACGGACGCAGCGCCACACCCGTGCAATCGCTACGAATTCACTATCGACATCTCTACGAAATCACTACGATGTAACACTATGACAACGCAAACAGATCGCAACCTAACCCTGACTGATATTGCAACCCTCGCCGGGGCAACCAAGCGCACGGCCCAGCGCTGGCTTGAGAAAGCTACCAAGGCGCATGGTGAACTGGGTGAACTGGTAGAGGGCACCCGACTATTCTCAGACGCTGAGAAGGAAACGCTGCTGAGCTATCAGAGCAAGCGCCCCCTGAATACCTTGGCGACAGAGGAACCTGCCCAGCCCCAGTCGGTGGCCACCGAGCTTCAAATCTATGAAGGTAACCATCAAGTCACGCTACCGACCCCAAACTTAGACGATAGCTTTAACCTGGGTGTGCTGCGCTCAGATGCCGATGTGCTTAGCTATGATGACCCGTTAACCCTGGCCCAATCTGTCATTGCCCAGAATCAGCAAATCCTGGGGGCGATGGATGTCCATCGCCATCAGCAAGCGCAAAAGCTGGCGGCGACAAACAAAGCCCTGCAAGTTATCCACCAATCGAATCAGCAGCTCCAAGATGCCGCCATCGAATACAAGATCGATTCCCGCATCCAGGGGGCTCAGCTCAATCAGGCGACTCAGCAACTCGGGGCAGAGATTACAGAGCAGCAACGCCTGGGAAAGTCCGTTGTGCCCAATGCTTCTGCTACGGAATCATAGCGGGGCTCCTGATTAGTGTCAGCATTCAAATGCTCTTCGCCATCAGCTCGCCTGTCACAGAGACCTCTCCAGGGTCAAGCCCGACCCCTGTATTAGGTGATTGACTACTTACACTAAAAAATTACACAACGATGGGAGTTTGACCATGCAAGTTGTAACAACGCCCAAACAAACCCTGGACGTGGGATTAACTGCCCTTATTCAGGAACATAGCCTCGTCGAGGTCTTGTACTCGTTAGCAGACCTGATCGCTTTAGAGAACGTCACCCTGAGCCCAGAACAGTCGGAGATTGCCCGAACATTCGTTGAACTCGCCGCTGAGGAAATCACTGCATAGCAAGCAGGGCTGAGACGACCGCTAAATCACTCAGCCCCTTATCCTCCAGAACATCGATGAACCAAAGGATTGAAAGATTATGGCAAAGAAACTCTCTGATGTAAAAACCGAGCAGGCCACCAAAGCCACCAAGACGAAGCGCACTTCCCGCTCAAAGCGAGTGACTAAACCTGAGGGGACAGACGCCGTCGC
>JBCCRZ010000133.1:0-11362 GCA_039200855.1 Cyanobacteria bacterium P01_D01_bin.44
AGTTTCACTTGATTTATCTACATTTGAGTCATGCTTGAGTCATTTTGATTTCTCAAAAGACTAAAGCATCGCCCTGTTTTTAAGCTATTTACAGGGTTGACGAGCTTCTAAATTGTCTTGTATGTAGTTTAGAGAGTGCAAAAGTTAAAGCACCTAGCATCATCAGAACGTTAACATTCAAAAGTTTGCGTTTTAAGTACCTAAACTTAGTTTCCATCAACATGATTTGCGATGCGGCTTACGGCTAAAAGCCCCTTGGCTTTTGGCCAACATTAAGGGAAAACAATCTTTACTATCGAGCAACCTGGGGGGTTGCTCGAAAAGATTGAAGACTGTCTATTGTATCAATCGAGCCTTTTAGTCATGGTTGTCATCTCCTACTTTCACGTTGCTCCAGATCGTCGAGTCGCCTGCGCACTACGATATAGACTTCTCCAATTTAGGTATCCTTTGGGTGCTCTGCCCTCCCTGCAAGTGGGTTAACACCTGTTGTTGCTGCCTGAATATGCTGCACCTCAAAATGCAGCTATCACTTTGGAGCCAAACTTCTCCACTGTTTACCTGTTTTTAATCATCCCTTTTCACTGATCGACTTGTTTCAGTGCTGGTTTAGCCTTGGACCTCAGAGCCCTACAGTTGCGTAGCAAAACAAATCTTAGGGGCGCAGTCATTCTATATGCAGTTTGCCCTTGAGGTGTGAGCGCCCTGGGATGCGAGCACCTTCGAAAACCCAAAGTGAAGAGATTGCTTTAGCACTGGTATCTCCATGGATGCTCATTAGACCGCCGTAGGTCGCTTAGGGCAATCCCCAAAAACAGTTTTAGAGTGTGCATCATGACTCGGACCAACCCAACCGCAGATACTGCGATTATTTCTCAGCTAATGTCGCCCCATCTCCTGCCTACTAAAGCCGTGACAGCGTTGGTTGATGCTGTTGAGCAACAAAGCTACCAGCTTGGCGAGGTGATCTTAGAGAGTACCCCCACGTCGTTACAACATGAAATTTACTGGGTCCACACGGGATGGGTGCGCCTGCTCTGCGATATCGATGGGCAGGCCGTAACGGCACTTCGCCTTGGTCCCGGCAAAATCTTTGGGGCTGATGATTATTTCTTAGAGCACCCCTTTGCCTATCAGGTAATCGCGTCCAGCCCCCACGTTGAGATTGCTAAACTCCCTATCGAGCAGCTCCATCCTTTTCTGGAGCGAGAGATTAACTGGCGAGTCCACCTGCTACGCCAGGCTCAACAGATTGAGCAGATAATCTTTTTCAAGCACTTTACAACGTTGCGATCGCACTCCAGCCAGGAGCTGAGCCAGTGGGTACCCCACTTAGAAGAACACCACATCCCCAAAGAGGCCAACCTGCGGGCAGCTACGCCCAACCATGCCGGTCGCTTTTGGCTGCGCTGGGGCAAGATTCGGGAGGCCAGCTCGGCCACTAGTCCAGAGATTAATCCAGAGATTAACTTAGAGAAAGTCCCCGTCATTGGCAGCAGTTGGGGCTACCCTGACAGCGTCGCAGATAGCTGGGTCGCCGCTTCTGACCTGGTCGTTTACTGCCTGCCCATCGAGAAATGGGAAATTGCTAAAGCCCTGGTGCCAGACTTTATCACCGGGCAGCCCATTCAGCCTGAATGTGCTCCGTCAAACCTGATTACAAATACGCAACAGCTTCAGTCGGCCATAACAACCGAGACCCTCGAGAGCCCAACGGTGGTCTTTCCCAAGCCCATTCGACGTCACCTACTCGACCGATTGGCCCGCTATCCCTGGATTGAGCAGCAAAGCTCATCGGACTGCGGGGCCGCCTGTTTGGCCATGGTTTGCCGGTATTGGGGCAAGCGATTCCCGATCAATGTGCTGCGTGAGCGGGCCAATGTCGGGCAAGCCGGTGCGTCCCTCAAAAGTCTGGCCAAAGCGGCGGAGAGCGTCGGCTTTCAAGCCCGTCCCGTCAGAGCCAGTCTAGGGGCCTTGATGAATGAATCTGGCCCCTGGATCGCCCATTGGGAGGGGATGCACTATGTGGTGGTCTATCAGGTCAGTGCCCAAAAGGTGGTAATTGCCGACCCAGCCTTAGGTCGTCAGACCCTTTCTCGAGTGGCCTTTTGCCAAAAGTGGACCGGCTATGCGCTACTGCTGCAAGTGACCGACAAACTGCGACAAACCGAAATCAAGCAGGCGTCGCTGGGGCGATACATTGCCGCCTTAGCACCTCACCGAGGGGTCTTGTTGCAAATTATTATTGTCTCACTGCTGATCCAGAGCTTTAGCCTGGTCTCCCCCCTATTTACCCAGGTGGTGCTCGATCGGGTAGTGGTGCAAAAAAGCCTGCCCACATTGAATGTATTTGCCTTAGGTATGCTGCTATTTGGCGTCTGGGGCATCGGCATGTCGGCGGTGCGCCAATATCTACTCAGCTATTTTTCAAATCGCCTCGATCTCACCTTAGTTAGCGGCTTTATTAACCATGCTATGTCGCTGCCGCTGAAGTTTTTTGAGTCGCGACGGGTCGGGGATATCATCACCCGAGTGCAAGAGAACCAAAAGATCCAGCGGTTTTTGATTGGTCAGGTGGTGCTGGCCTGGCTGAATTTTGTCACCGGATTTGTCTATTTGGCACTGATGCTGCACTACAACTGGCGGCTGACCCTGCTGGTGCTGCTGCTGGTGCCCCCGATTGTGATCCTAACCCTGGGCTCAACGCCCTTTTTACGGCGGGTCTCGCGGCAGATCTTTAAAGAGGCCGCTGACCAGAACTCGGCTCTGGTGGAGATGATGAATGGCATGGCGACCATCAAGTCCGCCGCCACCGAGCGAGAACTGCGCTGGCGCTGGGAAAACCACCTCACTCGCCAGATGAATGCCCGGTTTCGCGGTCAAAAGCTGGGGATTGGCCTACAAACGGTCAGCGGGATTATCAACACCCTCGGCAGTACGGCCCTGCTCTGGTACGGAGCCAAATTGGTGATCGAAAACCAGCTCACCATTGGCCAGTTTGTGGCTTTTAACATGATGATGGGCTACGTGATTAGCCCGGTGCTGGCCCTGGCTAATCTCTGGGATGAGCTGCAGGAGGTGTTTATCTCGGTTGAGCGTCTTAACGATGTGTTTGAGACCAAACCCGAGCAGCCCCCGGAGGTCGCTAGCCTGACACTGCCAACGCTCAAGGGCGATGTCGAGTTTGAGTCGGTCACCTTTCGCTATAACGAAGAGGATGAACGCAATACCCTACAAAATCTCTCGTTTCGGGTCAATGCAGGGGCTACGATTGCGATCGTGGGTCGCAGCGGCTCAGGCAAAAGCACCCTAATCAAACTACTCGAGGGGTTATATCACCCCACCCAGGGGCGGGTCTTGGTCGATGGTCACGACCTGCGCCATGTGTCGTTACCCTCGCTGCGATCGCAGCTCGGCGTCGTCCCCCAGGATTGTTTTCTGTTTTCAGGTACCATCCTCGACAATATCACCCTTTACCGAGCCGATTGGGGCCTCGAAGACGCCATCACCGCTGCCAAACTGGCCGAGGCTCACAGCTTTATTCAGGCACTGCCCCTGGGCTACAGCACCAAAGTCGGCGAACGGGGAGCGACCCTCTCGGGCGGTCAGCGCCAGCGCATTGCCATTGCCCGCGCCCTGCTCGGTGACCCCCGCATTCTGATTTTGGACGAGGCCACCAGCTCCCTTGATACCGAATCAGAACGCCGGTTTCAACAAAATCTAGAAACGATTAGCTGCGATCGCACCAGCTTTATCATCGCCCATCGGCTCTCCACCGTACGCAATGCCGACACTATCCTGGTGCTCGACCGCGGTGTCCTCGTCGAGCAAGGTAGCCACACCGAGCTCATGACTCAAAAAGGCTTGTATCATAGCCTGGCCCAACAGCAGCTAGCCCTTTAAGGCCATGGGGTTTGGCAACAACAAAATTTGCCCAAAAAAAATTGTAAGAAAAGTCAGAAAACTGCCAAATTGGCAAATTTAATTCCCAGCAATCTTTAACATGATGAGTAAGCCCCGTAGAGCAACATCATTGTTGATTCAGGAAGCAAATTCGGCAGGTGTTAGGACATCACTCTTCGCCAGTCGTTTACGACACTATTCGTGAATCCCTATGAATCAGCAAACCCATCTCGAGCTGTCCCGCGATCGCTCGGCAGACACGTCCCCCAGTGCCACTGCCGATATGGCTTCGCATAGCGGCGTTATCTCTCCACAAAAATCACACACGGCAGCCCCAAGTCATCGGGGTGACTCATCTAGCATCGTCCCGTCAGCGGCGTCTACCCTGGTTTGGAGTGACGCCCTCGAGTCCGTACTCGATCGCCCCCCCGCTGAGTTTCCTAAATATCTAATCGCAGCGGGGGCAGCCTTTAGTCTCCTATTTGTGATCTGGGCAAACACCGGCCAGATCCAAGAAGTGAGTAATGCCCGCGGCAAACTCATCCCCAAAGGTCAAACGTACAAGGTGCAACCCGTTGCCCAAGGAGAAGTCGCCCAGTTAAGGGTTAAAGAGGGCAATCGTGTTCAGCAAGGAGATATTTTAGTCGAACTCGAAATCGATACCGTTGAAGCGGAAGCACGCCGACTCCGGCAAAGTTTAGACACCTATCGCCAAAAATTAGCCCAAATTAACGGTCTGATCCATCAAACCCAGCTTGAGCTAACCACCCATCAGCAGTTAGCCAACACCAGCATCGAGGCTCAAGCAGCTATCCTCAAGCAGTTACAGGCTGAGGCCAATATGCAACATCAGCTGCTGAGTAGCCTGTCAACAGAAACCCCCCTCTATCAAGAGCGCGTCGATCGCTTTAGTAATCTGGAGACCGAAGGGGCCATCTCCAAAGAATATCTCTTTGATGTAGAACAAGCTGCCCGCGAGCAGGCCCGCACCATTACCCAAGCCCAGGGTCAGCTTCAGCAAACCCTTGAGCGAGGCACACAGCTCAAAGCTGAACTGACCCAAAAACACATCGAAAAACAGAGCCTTGAGCTAGAAGCAACTAAAAATCTGCAGCAACTCCAAATTGAAGCCGAAGATCTGCGGGGGCAAATCGCTGAAGCCCAAACCATGTTCAAAAATGCCCAGTTGAAGCTGTCACAGCAGTTTTTGCGCGCTCCGGTTGACGGCATCATCTCTCGCCTCAATATCAGCAACTCAGGCGAAGTGCTACAGCCTGGGTATACCGCCGCCGAAATCGCCCCCAGCGATGCCCCTCTGGTGTTATCCGCTATGGTGCCTAGCCAAGAAGCAGGCCTCATCGAAGTCGGCATGGAAACCCAAATTAAATTAGACGCCTTTCCCTACCAAAACTACGGCGTCTTGTCAGGAGAAATCACCACTATCTCCCCCGATGCTGAGGTTAATGAAGAACTCGGTAACGGTTACCGGGTTGAAATCGCCCTTGAGCAAGATTATGTCATCCATGAAAACACACCTGTCCAATTACAAGCGGGTCAGCTCGCCAACGCAGAAGTTATCGTCCGTCGTCGCAAGATTATCGATATTTTGCTCGACCCCATTCGTCAACTTAAAGAGAGTGACCTCAATCTTTAGAGGAATGTCAGAGGGATTTTAGGTTTTGGGTTTTGGGTTTTAGACTTAACTTCTAACCATTACCCATGACTCTTAGCTCTTAACCCAGCCGAGCTAAACCATCTCCTTCTTGACAAACACTCATTAAACCTAAGGAGCCATAACACATGTCACTGCAAGATTATAAAAACCTACAGACGCTTCAAAACACCATGCCCGAAGAAGCGTTTAACCATGTGGTCGAAGCTATCTTAAATGGAAAGTATTCTTGGGCCTGTGTGCTTATTTTAGAATCAGCTGGCTATAATCCACTGCACTATATCCCTTACAGAACCTACAATCGGCTGGTTAAAGATAACTGCGCCCAGCGCGGGCATCGTAAACAGCGCCAAAGACAAACAGCCCAAAGTCTCAAGCACAAAATCTCTGATCTTAATCATCTAGAAACGTTAGACAAACAAGACGTTGGCGTCCGAGGGGGAAACTCTCACCAAGATTCACTCTATTTAAGCCATTGGGAAAGCGACTGGGCTGCTGTCAACTAAAGCACCCAGCCAGAAAAATCAAACCCAGACATGCACCCGCCAACTTGTTTTGTGCGGGTGCATGTCACGTTGAAGCTCACTCACAACCCCCTCAGCTAAAACACAGCCCGGTATTCCCATCGCCAGGCTTTATCCCCTGCAAAGTTCATCCTGGTAAATATGCCAAAGTGGCAGCTTCCACTCAATCAAGATTGTTAACTTAGAAAGCAATTATTGATATGGGGAGAACCCTATGAAAGTTCAAGATTTAGCGATCCTAGAAGATATTAAAACCCCCGAAAACTACATCGGAGGGTTTCTATACCCACCCCCCTATTCTCTAAATATTCTGTCATCTATGACATCAGGGAACACGAACATCCTGAGCACACACATAACTAACCTAGACCCGCCTGATGAACCAGGCACCCTCTCAATCGAAGGTTTGATAGGGAGATTTGAGGGACTCGGTCGCATTAGACCAAACTATCGCTATGAAAAAACGTTTTCAAGCCCTAATGGCAAAACCCGAGTGGTCTCTTTTGCAGGCAGTGGGCAGATTGGGTCCAGCGGCGTCTATTCTTTTGCGTCTCAGTCAATTAGAACCCTGGTGTAGTGTGAGAATTTAACAATGCTGATTTCCAATTTAGAGCACGTTGAACCCTTAATATCAGATTTAGTAGTCTGCCCTGCAAATAGCATTAAAGGTGGAAGGTTGGTTCTCACCGAGGCCGATGCAAACGCAGGCGATGGGGCCGCAAGTGTCCGTGTAGTTGCAGCGGCGGTGGGTAGTTACACCAAAACGTATACTTCAAGCCGAACTAGCGTTCGAGTCAGTGTTCGAGAAACCAGAACCGGCTCCCTTTCCTATGCATTAGGAAACTCCCATGCAACTGCCCGTTTAGGCAACCAGACTGATATGTCTGGTTCGGTAGATTATGATTCGCACTATGGGTAACCCAAGATAATCCAACAAATTTGTCAGCGATGAATTTGCCAGATTGGCAGTTCTTCTCTAGACCAGAGAGTATGCTCTTTATATCACGCTAGTTACACAGCCTGAACAACTCGTCTAAACACTCGTTCTTTATCTAAGAGGACAACCCTATGCTTATTGAAAACCTCGATCATTTAGATACCCTAGACGAAACAGTTACGATCAAGGGTGGGGAAGTAGAAACAGGGGAGGGCGAATTACCTCCTGAGATCAAGGCAGCTATCATAGCCAAAAAGTCGGCCCTTCGCCAGAAAAGTCTTTCTGCGGTCGGCAACCTATCCGGTTTCAGCGACCGTTTCGACGGCCTTGGCGTACGCAACAGAAGCTCTGGCGGCAGCTCTTCGCGAGAGAGAATCCTGAACCCTACTGAGCCGGACATTACCAGTGTTGGAGTGATCGCTGAGAATCCAGGATCCCCCTAATTTAAATCAAATTAACCCGCAGGGCCATTATTCGCGATCAGCACGGCCAATGGGATCAAAAAGAGAACGCTCCTCTCAAGGAGCGTTCTCTTTTTGATTTAAAAACTCTCTAATCAAAAGTCATTTTTCAATTATTTTGTTTTTCGGCCATTTTGGCAACAACTTGCCTTGACTTAGTCTTATTATTCAAAACATCAGCCACAGGCTGAAGACAAAAGTAAACCTTCGTTCTCCTGGAGAGACAAAATGATTATCTCTGATCTGAACTATCTAGAATCTGTTAACGAAGAAGTCACCGGTGGTCGCGGCAGAGGCCGCGGAGCTGACATTGATGCGAAAATTCGCATCAAAAAAGATGTAGATATCCGTGTAAACGTCTACGAAACCTACGACAAAGCTGTATTTGGCTTCGCCGATATTAAGGGTAACCTGGCTACTGCAGAAGCAGGCGCTGATGCTTATGGCTACAATACCTTTACCGAAACCATCACCTTCACCGATGCTACCCCCTACAGCTCTGAGTCCTATAGCGGCTCGGTGTCTGCCGTTGACTAATCGTTGACTAATCGCCAACTCATCAGCGACATAAGCCAGATGATATCTTAATGCGATAGATATCATCTGGTTTATTTGATCAAGGGGACGACCGATACAGATATCGGTCGTTTTTGAGGTTTATATTTTGGGTTGATAAGTGCCAAATTGGCATTTATCAACCCAGTTGCAGCTCCATAATGAGTTAGAGGGGCGTTTAGCTTAAATTTGTAACCAGTTGTTTCTAGATCTGCTCTAAGGTTTAAGCTGTAATCAGAAAACAGTATTCTCAATATTACAGAGTTCCTGTCTTATCAGCTGTTGTAGCCTATATCTTGATGAAAAATGATTCACTTTGCAGGCATGTCTATTCAGCCAGAAGATATCATTGATATTTTAAGACAGGACTTTAAACTGCGATCAGTGTGTGAGCAAATTCTGTTCCAGGAGTTAGTTCATTCTACAGCAGCAGAGTATGACCTGGTGGTTACGCCTTCAGAGATACAGACAAAAGCCGATCAGATGCGTCTAGATTACAAGCTAGAGAGTGCCTCTAAAACGTTTGAATGGCTGCGTCATCAGCTGATCGCGTCGGATGATTGGGAAGCCGGTATTAAACACAGTTTGCTTTCCCAGAAACTGGCCGATTGTTTATTTAGCGAAGATGTCGAAAAACAATTTGCCCAAAGCCGCTTAGACTTTGAGCAAGCGAATCTCTACCGGATTGTGGTGCCCTATTCGCAGGTCGCTCAGGAGCTGTACTATCAAATCGAAGAGAACGAAATCAGCTTCTATGAAGCCGCCCATCTATATGATATCGATGAGCGCCGACGGCTTCAGTGTGGGTTTGAGGGGCGGCTATCACGCTGGCAGCTAGCCCCCGAAATCGCCGCCGCTGTGTTTGGAGCGACTGCCCGCACCGTTGTTGGTCCGATCAAAACAGAGGTCGGTCATGAGCTGCTGTGGGTAGACGAATTTATCGAGCCAGTGCTGTCTACTGAAACCTACGAGCAAATTCGCGATCGCATGTTTCAAACCTGGCTAGAAAGAGAACTCCAGCGACTTGAGGCCAACCAAACGGCCTAAGTCTATTACACCCGAGCCATCAGGCTACAGCGCACCCAAGAGGAGGTGTTTCTATGAATAAACAGTTTTCCAGCTCTTCCAGTCAATCAACCGCCTACGTAACTGCGGCAGGGGCTGGTGGCAGCAGCAGTTCATCCGCCACATCACCCGCGGGCAACGTCAGCAGCCAGGAAGCCGACTTTGTCGCCGGGGCCACATCAGCCAACGCCAGTGCCAGCGCCAGCGCCAGCGCATCTGAGCAAGGTACAACAGCGTCGGTGTCAGTCCCAGCGGAGAGCAGAAACCTCTTCTGGGGAGGCAGCGGCGCAGATATCTTCCAGCTTGCATCCACAGGGGCAAGCAACCTAGACCAGGCCGATATCATTCTGGATTACGACAGCGTCAGCGGCGACCAACTTGTCCTGGCCCATGGCCTGTCTCCCACAGATCTCGCCTTTGAAATCATCGACTTAGACAACAACGGCGTCGCCGACTCCACCGTCATCCGCTCGTTAATAGACAATACGTTTCTGGGAATTGTCGTTAATACCGTTGACAAAAATACAGCTGACGAAACCATTGACGAAAAATATCAAACCAGACTTTCTGCGACTCACTTTATAAATCTGGGGACAGTCACCCTAGAAAATGCTCTGGTCTCTAACACAGAGACCCTTTCAGAAGAGGTCTCTCTAACATCAGAAACACCCGGCTCAGAAAATCAGACAGCTTTCCTGATCGGAACCGCTAATGATGACATCCTGATAGGTGGCAATAGCAGAAATGTTATGACTGGTTATGCTGGCGCAGACACGTTTGCCCTCTCTGCCATCGACCCAACTGCGGTCCAGACAGCCCCAGAGACTGTCGATATCCTAGTGGATTTCTCATCCGCCCAGGGGGACCAGATCCAGCTGCCTGAAGCCATCGATTTTAGCGATATCACGCTTGAGGTAATGGATATCAACCATGATGGTGCCCTCGACAGCACGGCTATAAAGGATGCCAGTACCGGGGGGATTTACGCCGTTGTCTTAGGCACCGTTCAAATTTTGGGGACATTTGATATGTCGGGCACCCCTGATAGGGTCAGTACCACAACGCTACTGCCGGGCGATTTTGGGGCGTCCTCAGCCTACCCCACCGCTGTGGGCTAGGCCAGAACGGGCGCGATCGCAGCCTTGATTGCTTCCACTTTGAGATCATGGCCAATCACAACCAGTTGGGTTTGGCGGGTTTCATCTGGCTGCCATGGCCGATCATAAAACGTGTCAAAGCGTTTGCCGACCCCGTGCAATACCAGACGCATGGGTTTATGGGGCACCGCCACAAACCCCTTGATACGATAGATCTCTTGCTCAGTGACCAATGCCGCTAACTGTCGCAGCAGTCGTTTAGGATCCATCTCTTGATCGAGCACAATGGGCACTGACACAATGTCATCATCATGGTCATGGTCGTGGTCACCATCATGGTGGCTGGGACGGCTGTCGAGGTTATCTTCAACCGCGGCGTTAAAGCCAAGCAAAAGATCAGCGCCAATGTTGCCGCTCTGACAGGGGACAATCTTGACCCCCTTTGGCAGCTGGGTTTGAAGCCAGGTAGTGACGCGATCGCAAGCCACCTGATCGACCAAATCCGTCTTCGTCAACAGCACTAAGTCAGCACAGTTAAGCTGGTCCTCAAACAGTTCCTCAATCGGGGTCTCGTGCTCCAAGCTGTCATCCGCCTGTCGCTGAGCCTCGAGTGCGTCGAGATCGCCCACCAGTTGACCGTTGGCCAGGGCCTCACAGTCCACCACCGTAATCACCCCGTCAACGGTGGCGCTGGTGCGAATCTCAGGCCAGCGAAAGGCCTGCACCAGGGGCTTGGGCAGCGCCAGCCCCGAGGTTTCAATCACCATACAGTCAATCTGATCGCGGCGCTTCATCAAGTCTTGCATGGTGGGCAAGAATTCTTCTTGCACCGTGCAACAGAGGCAACCATTGTTTAGCTCGACAATGGTGTTAGCTGATGGATTGTTGTTAGTTAATGCATTATCTGGATTCTCATCTTCATCACAGACCTGACACGAGCGTAATAGCTCACCATCAATGCCGACTTCGCCAAACTCGTTGACCAGCACCGCAATCCGGCGACCCTGATTGTTTTGCAGCAAATGACGCACCAGCGTCGTTTTGCCCGCCCCGAGAAACCCCGTGACGACCGTAACTGGAATCTTATGCATTTTTTTAGTCCAAGATATTTGTTTGTTGCTATCGGAAACCCACGCTGCGAGAAGAGC
>JBCCRZ010000134.1:0-11308 GCA_039200855.1 Cyanobacteria bacterium P01_D01_bin.44
CTGGCTGGTAATGCCCATGGTCAGATCCATCATGGACTGGCACAGGTCCAGGGTCTGCCCTGGTTGCCACTGGTCCACCATCTCAGTCGTCGCCTGGATCATGATCTGGGCGTGGTCCCTGATTTGCTGAGAATGAAAGGCGGGTTGCAAGGTTTGTCGCACGACTTCCCACAGCCGCCCGTCTGCGGTGAATAGATTCTCACCAAACAGCCCCTTGGCCGTATATTTGACCGTGAAGGGTTTGTGGAAGAACTGAGCCTGGCGTACCAGCACTTCACGAATGTCGTCTGGATGATTAAGGTAATAGCCCGTGCCCAGTCCCAGTGGGATTTTAAGAAAATCGCCCTGCTGAGCCAGATTTTCTAGATAGCCAATCATGTCTTGCCGCATGGCACGAAGATGACCGGACTGGGGACGTTTGGCGGTGGCGATAGCCATAAGGGAAAAGGTTTGAGTGGCAACCTTCCTAATAATGACAAGGGTTGGTTCACGTGGTGTACCCGCATGGGAAAAGGTGCACTAATGAAAGGTGAGATCGCTAAGCCACAGATAGCAAATCGCCCATCGTATCTTTCGATAGATAGCTACGAAAATCGAGGATTTCGATCAGGACTAGCTGTTCGCTATCTGAATAGTGCAAGATAACTTGACCTTCATCTTCTGCGTAGGCAATAGGCGCATCAGACAGTTCAATCAGCAAGGCATCAACATCTCTGCTGTAGCTAATCTTTTTCATAACGTGTTCTCCTGCCAGGGTAAACGGTAATCACGATAATGAAGGCTTCAAATTCTCGATAAACAACCCGTAGTACCAGGTTCTGATTAAGTCGCTTTTGGGCAATACGTTGATCAGCTTGTTTCTCCCACACAGCCGATCGCAAAATCTTTACTCATCGCGAAACTGCCAGCGCAGCAGCAGGGAATTGACCACGACACTGACCGAGCTGAAGGCCATGAAGCCACCGGCAAACCCCGGATTGAGGGAAATGCCTGCAACGGGCAGCAGGGCTCCTGCCGCCAGGGGAATACACACCAGGTTATAGGTAAACGCCCAGGCCAGGTTTTGGCGGATCTTATCAAATGTAGCGCGGCTGAGGTGTAGGGCTTCGGCGACATCGGCGAGGGAGTCGCGCATCAGCACGATGTCGGCGGTTTCCATAGCAGCTTCGGTGCCGGAGTTGAGGGCGATGCCAACATTCGCTTGGGCGAGAGCAGGGGCGTCGTTGATGCCGTCACCGACGAAGCCGATGCGATGGCCAGCGGTTTGGAGCTGAGCCACGGCATTGACTTTGCCCTCGGGGGTGACCTCGGCCTGAACCCGCTCAGTGGGGAGGTTGAGCTGGGCTGCGATCGCATCCGCCGCCGCCTTGCGGTCCCCGCTCAAAATATGCACCGCCAATCCCATCTGCTGGAGTCGTTCGACGGTCTCCAGGGCATTCTCTCGAAGCGGATCGATCACGGCAATGAGCCCGACTAATTGATTGTCAATAGCGACATAAACAACGGTTTTGCCTGTTTGAGCAAGGGTTTGGGCAGTTTGAACGGCGGTGTCATCCAGGGAAATGCCGACCTGGGTTAGCCAGGTTTGATTGCCCAGGCGAACCCATCGATGATCAATCTTAGCGACGGTGCCAAATCCGGCTTTGGTTTCAAACTCGGTGGCGTTTAGCAGGGGTAAAGCTTGGGTTTCTGCTGCTTGACGAATCGCCACTGCCAGGGGGTGATGGGTACCGCTCTCGACCGTGGCTGCGAGTTGAATCAGGTCGGTCTCCGACCAATCTTGCCCCCAACTGTCTGGCCCAAAGCTGACACAGTCAGAGACCTGGGGATGACCTGCGGTCAGGGTGCCAGTTTTATCAAACACCACTGTGTCGAGGTGGTGGACCTGCTCTAGAATGTCGCCACCTCGAATCAACAGCCCTCGCTCAGCGCCAATGCCAGACCCGACCAAAATGGCGGTGGGGGTGGCTAACCCTAGGGCGCAGGGGCAGGCAATCACCAACACTGAGATGGCGAGTTTTAGGCTCACTAGCCAGGTTGAGGACATGGGGGTCATCTGGTGGTGGCTATGCATGGGACCCAGGGCCGACTGCATCACCTCGGGCCACAGGGGCAGGCCAATAAAGTGCCAAAACAAAAAGGTCAGCGCAGATAGCCCTAAGACGCCATAGGTAAAGTAGCCAGAAATCTCATCCGCCAGCCCTTGAATGGGGGCTTTACGAGTTTGGGCGGTTTCTACCAGGGCGATCATGCGAGAGAGCACAGTATCTGAGCCAGTTTGAGTCACCTTCAGAATGATGACACCCGACTGGTTGAGGGTGCCCGCCGCGACGGGATCCCCCGGCTGCTTTGTCGCTGGCAGTGACTCGCCGGTCAGCATGGACTCATCGACGGTGGTTTGTCCAGTTTCAATCACGCCGTCCACCGGCATTTTCTCGCTGGGGCGCACCTGTAACCATTCCCCCACCTGCACCTGTTCGACCGGGATCTCAATGGCCGACTCGCTGGGCTCCGGGGTGGGTACCAGCCTGGCCAGGGTGGGTTGCAGGCTGATCAGCGATCGCAACGCATTCGCGGCTCGAAACCGGGCGCGTTCTTCTAAGGTGCGCCCGAGCAAAATAAAGCTCAGCAGCATGACAGGCTCGTCAAAAAAGCACTCCCAGCCCAGACCGGGCAGCAGCAGTGCCACCAGACTGGTCAGGTAGGCGCTCAGTGCCCCCAGGCTAACCAGCGTGTTCATATTGGGGGCACCGCGGCGGGCACCTTGCCAGCCATCAATGAGAATTTCACGGGCGGGCAGAACCAGGGTCAGGGTCGCCAGCCCCGCATGGAAGCTAATACTGCTGAGAATGGGAAGTTCTAGCCAGCCAAAGTGCCCACCTACGTGTTTAAGGTGGCCGATGGTGGAGAGGATCAGCAGGAGGGTTGCGATCGCAAACTGTCTAACGTAAGTGCGCTGTTCGGCGGCTTTACGGGTGACCCAATCTGTTGTGGTCGCCTGGAGGGCAGTGGTGTCTCTGGCCTGGGTCGGAAAGCCTGTCGCTGTGACGGTTTGGGCTAGCACCTCGGGCGTCACCTGCGCGGGCACGTACTCGACAGCGGCGACTTCTGTAACCAGATTGACGGTGGCTGATCTGACTCCATCACACTGATTGAGCCGATTTTCAACGGTGCGTACACAGCCCGCGCATTTCATGCCGCTGATATTGAGCACAGCAGTTGCTGTCGGGGGTAACGATAAATCAGTGTGAGAAATCGAGAACTCTGGTGTAGATGCGATTTGCATTGATTAGGGAACCGGAGAGAGGAAAGAGACCTGCACCTCCTGAGCCTAGCGCTAATCAGCGTAGCTCAGCAGAAACTTTCAGCTTGTCGAAATCATTGACCGCCTGTCAAAGCCATTTTCAAGCCAACACTGTGGTTCAAAAAAGCGTCATAAACCTTCGAACGCATCGGTTTAGGGTTAATCGTTAAGCTAAGGTTAGTTTCAACACGACACGTAGAACCCTCCTGATATCCCATTTGTCACGGCGACAAGGCCATTGATGTATGCCGATGGCCAAGGGATTTTTCTTAAGCTGTTTGCACCATATCCAAGCGAGACGTTAGCAGCTTGTCCATCCAACCTTCCAGGTATTTTTGATTTTCCACCTGCTCTTGTGGGTCGGTCGTATCCGCTGGGTGGGGCATCAGCCCTGCGACCGCCGCATTGGTCACGCAAAACATCGACTTTTGGAAGGTGGCACAAATCTTGACGCGAATATCTTGTTCACCGCGGGTGCGCTCTAAATAAAACTGATATAAATAGTCCGGCAAATTGACATACATGTCCTGCATCAGCAGCGTAGGCGGAATCCCCGCCCCAGTCACAGGCAGCGGATCAGCAAAGAGTGCCCCGTAGGCAAATCGGCTCTGATCAGGGGAAATTTGCTGTGCCTGAGCGTTATACGAGACCGTTCCTAAGAAGGGGGTCCCTCGGAAGAAAATCGCCTCAACGTAGGGGACCGCCGTATCCGGTAAAAAGGTCAGCCCGGCTGACTTGGGGATAATCTCGTAGCGATCATTGCCAATCTCGACGGCGTAGGTAATGGGGCGTCCGGCATCAGCCACCAAACCCGCTTTGATGTGATCTACGATTTCGATGATGTGTTTGATTTCACCGCGATTGTAGCGATCGGCCAGGGACAAAAAGATGTCGCTCATCACCCGCCAAAACTGCCCCAGGCCGCTGTAATAGGCCAACTGGCGAATTTGCTCAGGCAAAAACTCGGGAAACAGGCGATGCAGCCCCTGCATGATCGGGTTGTACTTAATCTTTGCCTGGATGGCGGGCTCACAGGCTTGGGCAAACTCGGGGGTGTCGAGATAGGCATCCAGACCGCCGCCACCGTGCCACATCATCGTGCGCATGCAGTATTCGGCATATTCAAAATTAATGCGATCTTGCCAAATGTGGCGACCCCATTTAGCTGGCGTAATCTTGCCGTCAAAATATTTGAAAAAAGGAAACAGGACCAAAAACTGATGGTCTGCAATGTAGTTCAGGTTGATCGAATAGGCATTGAGGACGACGCCGTAGCTGTCTAAAATGCCGACCACCTCCATGACGTTGTCTGGGGTATCGGGCAGCAATGTGGTCCCTGCCAACAACCGATCAATGTAGGCAGACAGGGGATGCATAGACACCTTTTTCTCAGCGACCATAGTTTGGGATTTGGTTTGGGATTCTGCCTGGCTCGTCTTGCTTTGGATCATCTTGCCCTGGCTGATCATTGTTCTAAGCACTCCCCTGCTTTGCAGCTAGCGTCAGCAAACCGTTTAACCAACCTATCAGGCTTTGAGGCAACCGATGGGGCAATAGAGAAGGCCATCGAACTCGATGGTTGGATCATCTCAGTTGTTGAGGTTTCAATCCAGCGGGTCATCCAGGTTGGGTTGAGCCCAAAGGCAAAGATCAGCAGGGTCAAGATCAGGGATGGCACATGTTCACGCCACCTAACTTTAGGCAGAATAATATCGGTCTTGCCCACAATGTCTTCTGGGGTTATCTGTAACCGCCCAAAGAAGGCCCGATTGACCAGCAGCAAGAAATAAACTGCCGTCAGGCCCGCCCCAATCATCGATACCAGGGTTTGGGTTGAAAAGGTCTCAAAGCTACCCCGATAAACCAAAAATTCTGAGATGAAGCCCACCATACCAGGGATACCCGCGCTGGCCATCACGCCTAGGACCATCAGACTGCCGGTGATAGGTAACCCCCGCTCCGGGTTGAGCAACCCGCGCAATATCTTTAAATCACGGGTGCCAGTTTTCTTGTAAACCACCCCCACCAGTAAAAACAGGAGGGCCGAAATCAATCCGTGGCTGATCATCTGAAATACGGTGGCGAGGACGCTAATAGAGTTTGCCGCTGCACAGGCAAGCAGGATGTAGCCCATGTGCCCCACCGAGCTATAGGCCACCATTTTTTTCATGTCTTGCTGTGCGATCGCAGCCAAAGACCCATACAAAATACTCACCACTGCCCACCAGGCAATCCAAGGGGCTAACCAGCTCCAGGCTTCAGGGAATAAACCAAAGCAAAACCGCAGTAAGCCATAGGTACCCAGCTTGAGCAGCACCCCCGCCAGTAGTACAGATATCGGTGTGGAGGCTTCTACGTGGGCGTCAGGCAACCAGGTATGAAAAGGAAACAGCGGGATTTTGATGCCAAAGCCCACCAGCAGCGCGCCCATCAACACCGCCTGCTGCACCAGCGGTAACCCCTGGGCCAACCCAGGCACATAGTCAAAGTTGGTGCTGCCCGTGAGCCAGATTAGACCTAAGAAGGCAGCCAAAATCAGCGCCCCCGACAGGGCTGTGTAAATTAAAAACTTGGTGGCCGCGTAGCCGCGCCGGGCGCCCCCCCAAATTGCAATCAACAGATATAGCGGAATCAGCTCTAGCTCATAAAAAATGAAAAAGAGCAGCAAGTTTTGCGCTATAAATGCCCCGGCTACGGCCCCTGTAATCACCAATAACAGTGCATAGTACAGTTTGGGACGGCGCATCTCCTGATCGCTGCTAAACACCGCCAGCAGGCTCAGCACGCTGTTAATAAACAGGAGTGGCAGCGCAATCCCATCCACGCCCAGTTCGTACCCCAGGCCCAGATAATCAAGCCAGGGAAGCGACTCTTTAAACTGCATGGACGCCGTATGGATATCGAACTGGGTAATCAAGAACAGGGTCCAGGCCAGGTTGACGGTCAAAATACCCAGGGCCAGACCCCGCGACTTTCCGGGCCAAACCGCGATTAAGATTGCCCCCACCAGGGGAATTAGCAGCAGCGCACTCAGCATCCCATCGTCTCCCTCACCCTGTTTTCTCTCACCTTGTTTTCCCTCACCCTGTTTTCTCTCACCACATAGCCCAGGTCATCAACAAGCCCAGCAGGCTTACCCCTACCACAATGGTGAGAATATAACCTTGCGATTGTCCTGAAATGCTATATTTCAGACCCTCTCCGCTGAGTAAAGAAGCCGCTCCGACAAAGTTGACTGCCCCGTCTACCACATAGCGATCTAACCAACTGCTAAAGCGAGCCATCTGCTCAATTAAAAACACCACGGTGACGCGATAAAACCGCTCGGTGTAAAAGT
Organism: Cyanobacteria bacterium P01_D01_bin.44; assembly: GCA_039200855.1. Lineage (GTDB taxonomy): Bacteria > Cyanobacteriota > Cyanobacteriia > Phormidesmidales > Phormidesmidaceae > SIO4C1. The sequence goes on from JBCCRZ010000134.1 coordinate 6,642, forward strand.
CATAGGCCAGCAAGTCTTGTACGATTCTGAGTGGCCGCTGGGTCGAGCGTGACCAAACCTTGCTCAGGGGGGCTACCAGACCCACCCCCAGCCCGCCCATGCCAAACAGCACTATTAGCAGTGTGGCCGGTATATTCAGATAGGCCAGCGGCGGCAGCAAGGCGATCCGCTGCATCACCAGGGGCACCATCAGGACAAAAATCGATAGCGTTACCATCGGTAACGCCATCATCCAGTTCACCTCGGGGGCTCGCCGCGTTTTAGGCTGGGCTTTACCCAAAAACACCAGCCGAAACACTCGGGCCATGTTGAACGCAGTCAAGGCATTTACCAGCAGAAAGACCGCCGCCAGTACGGGGTGATCAATCCGCAAAAAATCGACCCCCAGGCGAAGCGCCCAAAACCCCCCTAGCGGCAACACCCCAATCATGCCCAGCCCGCCAATCAGGTAGGCCAGCGTCGTGGCCGGCATCTTGGACCACAATCCGCCCATCTCAGTAACATCCTGGCAGTTGGTGGTGAGGATAATGCTGCCCACGCTCATAAATATCAGCGCTTTGGCAATGGCATGGGTAAACAGCAGCATCAACGCTACCCCTGGCCACTCGGTGCCCACCGCGATAAAGACCAACCCCAGGTAAGCACTGGTGGAATAAGAAAAGGTTCGCTTGACGTCGATCTGTGCGATCGCAACCAGCGATGCCCCAATCGCTGTAATAACGCCAATGGCTGTTAGGACGGTCAGCGTGACCGGAGACAGCACCAAGACGGGCTGCAGCTTAATCAGCACATAAGCGCCGCAGGTCACCACCACCGAATTTCGCAAAATAGAGGCCGGGTTTGGCCCCTCCATGGCCTCATCCAGCCATAGATGTAGTGGAAACTGGGCACACTTACCGGTTGGCCCAGCGATCAGCGCCAGTCCCAACAGAGTGGCGGCTATGGGCGTTAGCTCAGCAGTCTTAACCCATCCATCCAGTTCGTTAAAGTCTAAGCTGCCCGCCCACGTTGAAAGCGATACCACCCCCATCAGCAGGAGCACGTCCCCCACCCGCTTGGTTAAAAAAGCATCTCGAGCGGCGGTGACCACCAGGGGTTGAGCATACCAAAAGCCAACCAGCAGGTAGGTCGATAGCGTCAGCATTTCTAACAAAAAATAGGCCAAGAAGAAAGAGCTGCTGAGCACAACGCCGCTCATGGCCGCCTCAAAAAAGCCCATCAAGGCAAAAAATCGAGCTAGGGCCCAGTCCTTTTCCATGTAGCCAATAGCAAATACCTGAGCCAACAGACTCAAGCCTGTAATCAGCTCTAAAGCACCCAGATTAAGGACAGATAAATCTAACTTAAACCGCAGGGTGAGATCAGCCACCTGTAGCCAGGTGAAACCGATCTCAGTGCCACCCTCATTCCAAATCCCTGAAAACACAAGGGTGCCATGCAAAAAGGCCAGCAGCGTCATTAGAATATTGAGATAGACTGCCGGACGTGGCCCAGTGCGACGAATCAACCCCAAGGCCCAAGGCAATGAAAGAAGCACCCCGATCAAGCCATAAATGGGGATTAACCAACTGAACTGAATCAGTGTCTGAACCATTGCTGCTACGTGCCTACAGAAAAGCTACTAAAACGTTTTCTAACCTAGAGCGAGAAATTTCCCTGGAGAAGAATTCAGGAGCCCGTCGAGAGAAGCCAGGGACCAAGGGGGCAAAATTTAGTCAGGCGTTGGATGTTAACCCCGCACTTTACAATCGCCTGCGTCTTAGCACAGAAGCCCGTTCGAGATAAAGACTTAAGTCTATGGATACCTCTAAGACTGCCTATGTTTCTTTATAGTACCTGAAGACCGGGGTGCCCAAGGCCTTTCTCTCCGGAAATTAGCGCTGATCCTTTCTGTCGAGGAGATCTGGAGCAACTTAACAGAATAAGCAAAATTACTTAACCTCCCCTGTGTCAACTTTTTGCTAGCCTTTGCAAACTTCTAATAAGATTGCCTAAGTGTTTTATATGAGTTTTGATAATGCTTAACATTAGCAACAATCATCGCAGCTTATATTGTCAAACGGCATGGCCACTCGTATTCTGAGATCAAGAAACGGAGTTACGCAGGCTTTATTTGTCTCAGGGCATAAGGATGTTGCCTTGCGGATTTTCTATGAAAGTCCGCCATTAGGCAGTGTTTTTTTGTCGTTAAGAGATTTTTGGAGTCTACTTTTATTAGGAGAATACGACAATGCCAATTGCCGTTGGAATGATTGAAACCAGAGGGTTTCCTGCTGTTGTAGAAGCAGCTGATGCCATGGTTAAAGCTGCCCGAGTAACCTTAGTGGGTTACGAAAAAATTGGAAGTGGTCGCGTTACTGTGATTGTTCGGGGGGATGTGTCTGAAGTGCAAGCCTCGGTTTCCGCTGGCGTTGAGTCTGCTAAGCGTGTTAATGGGGGTGAGGTGCTCTCAACCCATATCATTGCTCGCCCCCACGAGAATTTGGAGTTTGTTCTGCCCATTCGCTACACCGAAGCGGTGGAGCAATTTCGAACGTAAGCCCAGGATTGCGGGCTGAGGTTTTCCCTAAGGGGGCGAACTTCAGGTTTGGCACGGGGCATAAGTTCTAAAGTCTCCGGTTCAGGTTGAGTCATGATGATTTGGGTCATCCTGGCGTTTCTCCTGGTTGACAGGGGAATAGTTCAACTCACGTTGTTTACACGTTTTAAGGAAAGAGCAATGGCGATCGCAGTAGGTATGGTTGAAACCTTAGGTTTCCCCGCAGTTGTAGAGGCAGCGGATGCAATGGTCAAGGCTGCCCGGGTAACCCTGGTGGGCTATGAGAAAATCGGGAGTGGTCGAGTGACCGTGATTGTTCGCGGCGATGTATCTGAGGTTCAAGCCTCGGTCTCCGCAGGGGTTGAAAACGTCAAGCGGGTGAATGGGGGACAGGTTTTGTCGACCCATATCATCGCTCGCCCCCACGAAAACCTGGAATTTGTTCTGCCCATTCGCTACACCGAAGCAGTGGAGCAGTTCCGCGAAAGCGTGAGTGGTATTCGTCCTTACGGTAGATAGGCTGTGCGCCTAGGCAAGGTTCGAGGCACAGTCGTTAGCACCTGTAAGGAGCCCACGCTGAGGGGGGTTAAGTTTTTGCTCGTCCAGTTTGTAGACGAGTCAGGCACCCCCCTCCCTGACTATGAGGTTGCCGCAGATGTGGTAGGCGCAGGTCCAGGTGAGTGGGTACTGGTGACGCGGGGTAGCGGTGCTCGTCAGCATGACAGCTATCGAGATCGACCGGTCGATGCAACTGTCGTAGCCATTGTGGATACCGTCAGCATGGACACAGGTTTGCTTTACGACAAGCGAGAAGATTTTAGCTGACCCCTGGGTTAGTCCCCCTTGGTTAACTCTTGTGGCAGCGCTTATTCAAGTTCGGAGGAATTGGGACCATGGTAGCCCGCACCTCAGCGGCTCCCCCCACCCCTTGGTCAGAGAGTTTGGCGGAGCCCCAAATTCATGAGACCGCCTATGTACACTCTTTTTCGGAAGTCATCGGTGACGTGCGCATCGACGCTAACGTGCTGGTGGCACCGGGGACATCTATACGGGCAGATGCAGGGGCTCCCTTTTTTATTGGGGATAGCTGTAATATTCAAGACGGTGTGGTTATCTACGGCCTGGAAGAGGGACGTGTACTTGGGGATGATCAGCAACCCTACTCCGTTTGGCTAGGGGCAAAATCTTCTATTACCCACAAAGCTCTGATTCACGGTCCGGCCTATGTGGGTGAGGGCTGTTTTATTGGGTTTCGCTCAACCGTCTTTAATGCGCGGTTGGGCAAGGGGTGTGTGGTGATGATGCATGCCCTGATTCAAGACGTTGAGGTGCCGCCAGGTAGCTATATTCCTTCGGGGGCGGTGATTACGACGCAGCAGCAGGCAGATCAGCTGCCTAAGGTGCAAACAGCCGACCGTCATTTTGCCAAAGAAGTCTTAGGCGTCAACGAAGCCCTGCGTTTGGGCTATATCTGTGCAGAAGATAGCGCCTGTATTATGCCAATTCGGGCTGCCCAGACGTCTCGCGAGGCTCCACCGATAGCGGGGGCGACCGCTGCTAATGGTACAACAACTTTTTTAAAACCCAATCATTTAAGACCCACACACAAACCCACTCAATCTGTTGGAATGGATACCATGCAAAGCCAAAGATTAACGCCAGAAGTCATTCAACAAGTTCGTCAGTTGCTTAGCCAGGGATACAAAATTGGGGCTGAGCATGCTGATCGGCGTCGTTATCGCAGCGGCGTTTGGCAGACCTGTACGCCCATTCAATCGACCCGCGAATCAGAGGTATTATCAGCATTAGACGCGTGCGTAGCAGAGCATGCAGGTGAGTATGTGCGGATGTTTGGGATTGATCCTAAGGTGAAGCGGCGGGTGGCGACCACCACGATTCAGCGAGGGGATGGTAAGGCGGTGGCGGTGAGCCCGAAGACGGTGGCAAGTGCGGGCGGCGGATACAGCGCTCGACCTGCCGCTGCACCCACCGGTTATGCGGGGCAGACCGGGTTGAGTCCTGATGTGATGCAGCAGGTGCGCAATCTTTTAAATCAGGGATACAAGATTGGCACTGAGCATGCCGATCGCCGTCGCTACCGGAGCGGGGTTTGGCAGACCTGTGCTCC
>JBCCRZ010000135.1:0-11300 GCA_039200855.1 Cyanobacteria bacterium P01_D01_bin.44
AGCCTGTTTGCCATACTTAAAAATATTCAGACTGTTGAGGACTAACCCAGGGTCCTTAAATAGGTTGAGAGAGACCAACTTAAGTCCTTTAGCCGTTCGCAGCAGATGATTTTTAGGAATTTTAGGCCAATAGTCAGTCCGGTCTAATAAACGATATTTCTCGATTTCTGGGTGCAGTGTCTCTTTGTCCTTGGCGACATTGGCAAAAATATCCACCGCGTGCCCCCGTCGCATCAGCCCCACGATCTGATCGAGGACAAAGGTTTGAGAGATGGCTGGAAACTCACCCAGAAAAAACGCGATTTTCATGACCTTAGCCAAACCATAGAGACGTCACATCTTTGTGTAGCAAAGCATCTAGCTCTGATAGCTCTTTTTGAAAGAAAGTATCCAGAAACTGTTTTGTTTTGCTGTTCATCGGTGCAGGCTTTTGCTCCGTACTCGGATTTACCCATCGATAAATTTTGTTGACGGCTCGCATGACCCACTCTTGCCCCTGGCCCCGATCGCTGGCTGACATCGGCAAATGCTGATCGTACATAGCTCTCATCTCCCCTCCTAAAATCCGGTTTCTCAGCAGATGTAATTCAAAGTGTTTAGGCGTGCTCGTCTTATTCGCATGGATAGCCGTCGTGCCTGCGGGCAATCGCTGGTAGTCCAACCCTAAAAAATTACAGATTCTTGCCAGGGTTTTGTCTTTATCATTTAGAAATTCTTCGAAAATTACAATTTTGACTGTATCCGCTGGTAAATGCCGAAAGAGCATCTTAATTTGCTCACTGTACAGGCTCCGTTTCAAAAGGGCATGGGGCTGCGTTTGCAGCATTGCTTCAAACGTGCAAGTTGCCCGCCCGGTCCTCAGTAGGTGCAGATACTGAGAATAGGTGCGCGCGGTGGGATGGCGCAGCAAAACAATCAGTTTTATCTCTTTTTTTTGCAGCGCAATTCTTTTAATTGCTTTCTCGGATGCGAGATAGACTGTAGAATCTTCGCCAATCAATTGACCCGCCTGTGCCTTGTCAAAGAACGACGCATACCAATGCCAAAACCGCTCCGGGTCCCGGTCTATGTCCGGCGTAATCCATTCACCCTCAGTAAAGGCAAAGAAATCGGGATGTTCAAAAATATCATCGATATCAAAGAAATGGATCTCAGGATCCGGGATAAACACCTCTGGATGCTGAGTCAGCATTTGGTGAATCGTACTCGTACCGGCTTTCATCGCCCCCACGATCATAAAATCTGGCAGCGTTATCTGGGGTGGGGCTATCCATGGGTTAGAGAGTGTCTTCATAGGCCCGCCTTGTGGTACACGTTTAGGGTTTGGGGTGCGATCTCACCCCAATCAAGCTGAGCCTCCGCAAACTGTCTAGCGGCCTGCCCCTGGTTAGCTTGGGCCTCAGGGGACTCGGCTAAGGTCAAAATCGCCTCCACAAAGCCATCTACATCTTTGGGGGGTAGCAAGGTCGAAAATGAGTCGCGCGTGTAGTCCGGCATCCCCCCCACCTGGTTAGAAATCACCGGGAGACCGCAGGCAATCCCCTCGAGCAGCGCGTTGTTAGCGGTGCAATCTAAGAGGGGTAGCACCAACGCTTTCGCCCGTCGATACACGTCTCGAAGTTGACTATCCGACAATCCCCCGCACCAGTGAACTTGCTCATAATGGGCAATGCGATAAAACTCAGGTTTTTGGCGTTTGCTCACCGGCACAATCAGATCAAATTGAACGCCTGGGTCGCGGGCCAAAGTGGTTTCGATCACCTGGGCCAGGGTCTCCAGATCTCGCAGCCAGGTCCCAGAAAAAACAAAGCGCGGCGCATCTGTTTGGCTGGGACTGGGGCCAGGGCAAAAGAACTCGGTATCCACCCCGTGCAAAATCAGGTGAACCCGTCCCGGTAAGTAAGTTTCAAAAAAGCTCAGCTCTCGACTGCTCAAAACAATCAAAGCGTCCAGGTGACGCAGCAACTCTGGATTGTGGCGACCCAGCCGCCAGAGCCCAGCGGGCTGATGGGCCGTCGCGATCAGACGATAGGGAAAGCGCTGCCGCCACTGCGCTAACAGGCCTAACATCCGCTCTACATAGAGCACATGGATCAAGCTAGGACGATGCCAGAGACTTTGCCAAAGCGCATTTAGCTCCATATAAGGGCTATCCGGGGTATAGGACACGCCGCCTTTAATATCCCTGGCGAGATAGCGAGCCCCTCGACGCATAGGGCCTTCCAGGAGCTTGTCAGACCGATATACCGTTCGATAGGCCTCTGTTTTTTCAGCGGCCAGCCGATCACACACTTTCTCATAGCCACTGTGGCTCCCCATCCAGGGAAAGCTTTCGCGGAGCCAAATTGTCGTGGATTGAGCGTTCATGTTTAGGTCCGAATGAGATGCTTATCATAATGATGGGTCGCTAGAAAGTTTGTGATATAGACAACTGGATTAAAGTGCTGTTTAGAGAGCTTGAACCAACCATAGTGAATCGCCACGCGGGGATGGAAAACCGCAAACTTAATCAGGAACGCAATCTTTTTAATAGGATGTGATGGCCCCTCAGACAGCCCAAAGCGTAACTGTCTAAACCGATAACAATAGGTGAGCTGTTTAGTCTCCCAATCAGAAGGGTCAAGCATCGACCTATCAAGCAAGGTCGCCATAGCCGTCTCGATCATGGTGCACCATAGGGCTTGCCCCTCAGAGGAAAAAACAAAGTTAGTCTGGGTCGCTTGCTGGGAATGGATTCGCCAGGTCGCTAAATAGTAGGGAACATGGAGGGTATTAAAGACTAAACCAGCCCGAATACCCCACTCAAAATCGCCATGGGAGCCGAAGTCGGTCCTGAAATTTCCAACCTTCTCAAAGACGCGACGCCGAATCAACAGCTGGGTCAGAGATGAATAAAGGGTACCGAGGGCGCAATAGAGTATCCCATCATAGGGGGCCAGCCGGATATGCGGATGGTCAATGTGCTCACCAAAAAACCGGGCTTTTCTCCAGGCGCGCCACTGGTTTTCGGTGGGTTGACCAGCCTCATCAATGATGCTGAGGCAGCAGTGGGCAATATCACAGTTTGGATGGGCCTCTAACGCCGCCACCATTTTCTCTAAGCAGTCAGAGGTCATGGTGTCATCGCTGGTGGCAATGTAAATGTAATCGCCCTGGGCTTGCTCAAGACAGCGATTGATGCCCGCATAGACGCCTTCACGCGGGGCCTGAGAGACTTGAATACGGCTATCCTGACCCGCGTAAGCTTGGATCAGCTCCCAGGAACCGTCGTCTGAGTAGCTATCAACAACGATCAATTCCCAATCGGACAGGGTCTGGCTTAAGATCGAATCAAATCTCTCCTTTAAAAAAGGAACCGTGTTAAGGCTTGGCAGGAGAATCGAAACCCTGGGAGAGCTGTCGTTTGGTGATTGAGAGTTTGGAGACATGTTGCACCCGCCACACTTAACTTATGATTCCTGCTCGAAAGTTCCTGCTCTAGAAAACGTCAAAAGTCGTTAAAAAATTATTACCAATCAGACTCTGCATAGAAGTGGGGAGAAATTTCTTTGACGCCATCATATATACTAAGTACTTCTTCCTCATCTAGTCTTGTTTTCCAGCTTTTAGCATTGGCCCTGCTGTCACGCTTTAGGGTGTGCGTAGCACCCTGTTCTGCCTCTATTGGATTCTTTGGGCTGCTATATTCAGCCACGGTGTCTTGGATAGCAGGAGGGAACGCTAACCCTAGATAGTCAAAAATCCTGGCATAGCCCTCAATAGGGTTTGTCGATATATCTTCATGTCTCACAAACAACCAGTTGGGATACTTTTGTTGATAATATAAAATCCTAGAATGCAATACCTTCCAAAGCAGAATAGATTGACTTATGATGCTTTTCGGCTCTTTGGCATAGGCATATACCTCATCTTTAAAGGGAAAGGATGAATGATTGAAGAGTTGGTTTTGAGAAGTGAAATTAGAAAAATCAAAACCCCAACCCTGCCTTTTTAAGCTGCTCGCGAAAGCTGCCGGATGCCTGATGAGAACTATATTTTTAGTTCTAAATTTCTCAAAAAACCACTCAGCAGAGAGCAGTGCCAGCGGATCTTTCAGCAATGCTATTTTATCTGAGAATTTTGAATATGAAAACTGCCTGTATTCTGAGATTATTTTACGAAGTCCCTTCTTAGAGTCTTTATCTAATAGCTGAGCCAGCAAATCATACGATAAATGAATAGTTTTTTTAAAGGGTTCATAATATAGCGCTTCATTTTCAGAATTGATTTGAGTATACCAGTGGTAAAACTTTGCGCTGCAGATACCTTTACCAGGTGGATTGTCAATATTGAAAGGTTCTTGAACGTAGTGAACCCTAGCAGAGTGAGCAATCATTCGCCCCACCCAAGTTGTCCCCGATCGATGTGAACCTGTAACCAGAATCGCTTCTTTCATAACTCAAAAATCAATCTAAAACTTTTCACTCAAGGTATCCTAGCGATTGCATCAAGTCTCCCCAGTTCTGAAAAATCAAGTCAGCACTTTTAGGTGACAGCTCCTCTTTCCACCCGCCAGATTTTGCCGATCTGACAAATCTTTTGTCAGATCTCATATCACCTAAACTTGGCTGCCAGTTCTCCTGGGCTTCAATTTTCCTCATCCGATCAGCCGAGCTTAGTAAAATGGCTTCTTTGATCTTTTCGATACTCACCTTCAGCTCCAAAAAGGCAGAAATTCTTTTCAGCACCTCTAAACCATTATCTAAAAGCTGTTCGTAACTGATGAGCAAAAAATCTTCGTCCCCCTGCCTGGCTCCAACCCAGCTGCCAACATTTTGTTTCCAGGTTCCAAATTGTGGGACATAACGACCCTGGACAAATTCCTCAATCCAATCTTGAAGGGGATAACCCTCTTCGATTTTTCTGGATTTGATCAGATGATGATAATAAGAAACGGCAACATCCCGCGGATCTCTGACGACATAAATGACTTTCTTATATTTGGGAGCAAATGATTCATGGCTTTTTAAGACCCTTGGTCTTGGAAGCAAGGCAAGTTCTTCATTAGTATTTCTATAAACATCAGGTACGACCTTTTCTAAACCAGATAGTGAAACCTCTTTTGGATTCCTCGCAAGGAGGTTAGCAATCAAGAAACGAAGCCAGGTATTACCTGATTTGGGATAAGAGACTAAATAGGTATCACCCTCAAAAACATTCACGTTTTGACAGGCATAGGGGTTATTTTTTGAACGTTTTCTCTTTTTCCATTGAATTATCATAGGTCTATTAAGGTGTCGTAATCCTACTAGCATAGCCCCCATTTCCCCTGATTTTAGTCCAGATTTTTTGAATAGGAAATCTCACAAGCTCTCGACGATTCACCCGTGAATTCAGAGATTCGAGTGAAATAAAGTCTACGTTTCTATAAAGCTGCTTCAAAGGTTTAAACTCTACTTCAAAGTCCTTTATTGCCTCCTCGATAAACTTGACCCCAGAAGATTCGTATTGCGCTAGCTGCCAGGCATTAATTGGCCTTGAGTTAAAAACAAATAACACTTTCTCCGAGTCGTCCAATACCTTTAACAGCCTGCGGATTCTCCTTTTGTATTTTTGTTTTACAGTAGGCAAGCCCCTTTCCCCGACTTCTGACAAATCATGGGGAAAGAGCATCTTATATTTTTGGCAAACTATTGGCGTTATGATTTCATCAACGACCTTTAGATCAATGCCATTTTCCTCAAATAACATCCGCTTAACAGGGGGCAAAAAAACTAGATTCTGGTCCTCTAGAAAATCAGAAAACCCATTGTGAATCAGACTAATAGCTGAGCTAATCGGTGTTACATTCCAATCAAACGGAAAGGCCTGGACCCGCATGTTCTGCTTGCGCAGATAGTGGGTAACTGAGCAATCAACGCCGATAGGAATAAAGGTTGTCTGGTTCATGCCTTTGTTATTTATCTATGCTATTCAGAGTTCTGTATCCTTTCCCTAACCTATTGCTATTTTGACAGTGCAAATTTTGGAGATAGATACCCTCTCACTTCCTTGATGAGTTTGGGTGATATCAAAGCCAATGCGGCAGCGTAGACGAAGATACCGACAACAATGCCTAGGGATAAACTCAACGCATCACTCGACATCCAGTCTTTGAGGGTATACTGCATAATCAAAATAGAGCCAGCCATGATCCCTGAAGACGCAACAGCTGGCAAAAATCTTGACGTATACTTGACCAAGTCAATATGAATAATTTTTTTGACTAGCAACATCGATAGCGGCGACCTTATATAGCCTCCAATCACAAAGCCAGCCGCGACAGCAGCAATCCCCCAATTAACGACGAATAAAAATACAGTGATGTTGCAAACCACCCCCAAGCACTGTAAACCTAATCTCCAGGCAGGTTTGCCGGTTGACAATAGAATGGTGCCATCAAATTGATAAATCGATTGCAGAACGCCACTAAACGCTAAAATCCTCATCACAAGGACACTGGGCATCCACTCTTCGCCAAAAAGGCATTGGACGAGCTCAGGAGCCAGTATGGCCATGCCGATGAAAGTAGGGAATGAGATTAAGCTAGTGTACTGAGTGACTTTGTAAAAAGCATTTCGCATCCGCTCTGGATCTTTTTGCATCCGAGAGAAAGTTGGCAACGCCACTTGATTGGTCACGCTGGTTAACAGTTTGAGCATAATCAGCAGCAGTCGATAGGCCACGGTGTAATAGCCTAAGGCAACGGGGCCTAAAAAATAGCCAATCAGCATATCATCTGAACGAAGGTTGAAAAAGTTCAGAAAATTCAACCCGAGAATATTGATGCCATAGGCAAAAAGCTCCTTAAAGTGCTTAGGCGAAAATCTAAATCCTGGCAGCCAACCGCTGGTGCTCCATAGCAGTATTGAGCCAGTTGAAGCGAACACAATTTCTTTGACAACCAGGCTCCAGACCCCTAATCCCATTAGGGCAGCTCCGATACCAGCGACTCCACAAGCAATGGTTGCGACCAGGGAACGGACCGCAAAAATTCTGAACTGCATATTGCGCTGCAAAATGGCAGATTGGACGCTACTAAGCCCAGCAAACAGAAAGCTAATCGACATCCATCGGATAATGGGGGCTAGCTCTGGCTGATCGTAGAAATTGGCGACAAATCCAGCTCCAGCCAAAATAGCCAGAACCAGTAGAACGCCCATTAACAGACTGGTCCAAAAAGCCGTATCTAAATGCGCTGGCTCTAGCTGCTCCTTTTGCACAAGCGCTTGGGCAAATCCCTGGTCTAAAAAGATTCGCATAAACGCTAGAAATACATTGGCCAGCGCCACCAACCCAAACGCCTCAACGCCCAGCAATCGAGCCAGCAGCAAAAAGATAGCTGTTGAGACCAGCTGAGCGCCCCACTTTTCCAAAGCGGACCACATCGCCCCTCGAATTGCCTTCTGTCGCAGACTCATAAAAACCTGACCTAGTACGCCCCAAACCCAGTCACCACCTTAGGCACCGTCAACAGCAGTAACTTTAGATCCGCCTGAAAGGTCCACTGTTGCAGATAGTCTAAATCCATGCGATTAACTGAGGCTAAATCGCAACTCTGGGAGCGGGCTGTCACCTGCCACATGCCAGTCATCCCCGGCAGTGCCCTCAATCGCCCCTGCAAGGATGACTCGATTCGAACCGCGTCATACAGTGCCCAGGGTCTCGGCCCCACTAAGCTCATCTCCCCCCGCAGCACATTTAACAACTGTGGCAGCTCATCTAAACTAAACTTGCGTAACCAGCGCCCTGCCCGCGTCACCCGAGGATCGTGCTCTAGCTTGTGGAGCCCCGTTTGGTGACCCATCACTTTGTGGTGTTGAGTTTCCGCATCTATTTCCATACTGCGAAACTTACAAATCTGAAACAGCCTGCCTTGATAGCCGACCCGCCACTGTCGAAACAAAACAGGGCCACGAGAGTCTAACCGAACCCAAATTGCCAGCAGGCCCATCAGCGGACTTAAAATCACCAACAACAGAGCAGCGACTAACCAGTCCGCCACGCGTTTTACCCGCCAAAGCTTTGGCTGTCGCGTCTGCGGCAGATCAGGCGCCGAGGGCACTCTCAAATAAACCTGTTTTTGGGTGTCATGACAAATATCTGCCCAGGCCTTAAAGGTAGACGCCGCCATCTCAGGGTCGAGGTAGACTCGCTGAATCGGCGACCGATACAAACAATCGCGTAGCCAAGCCTCGTTTTTGAGGGCGGGCATCTCGGCCTCTGCTTCGGAAAAGCGAGGGGTCACAATCAAAGCATTTTGTTCCCAGGTTAGGATGCAGTTTGCAAAGGCGGAGGTGGCGCTATCGGCAGACGGCACTTGAAAAACAATGGGAGCTTTTAATAAAACGGTAGATGTTGTCATAAGCCTCAAAATCTCTTGGTAGAAAACTTGGATTAAGTCAGCCTGTTGCCCTGATGGTTAAAGTTACCCGGATGGATTTATAACAAATTAATCGACGGTGGGTCGGTTGGACTTACCCCAACTGTGTCAGTTAACAAATTGGCCCAATCCCCCAAACCAGCCACCAGCCCTGGTCACCTGCGCCAGATCATTTCAGGTTCTCCGACAGACATTTTCGACCCCCCATTACGGTCATATAATCTCTCGGCTCGGGCACCCTCTCGGTGCCGATTGGCGACAATACCAATGGTGTTGACCTGGCTCAGCATGGTGACTGCATGGGTTAAATCAGCCTGGGTAATGAGATCGAGTCGGCTGACCATAATCGAGGCCTTACACAGGGAGGCCAGCTGTAGGCCATCGGCTAGCCCTGAAATAGCCGGTGCATCAACAATCACCAGGTCATAACTCGCCTCAGCTTTTTCGAGGAGCTGCCGCATGCGGAGGGAACTGAGCAGCCGCATGGGATCATCGGGAACGGCCCCTGATAGCAACACGTCAATATTAGTGCCTGAGCGTGACAGCGAAGCAGGGGAGATCTGTACAGGGTTTAGCCGAGCCAGGTCAGGGTGTAGCTGGGTTGAGAGCCCCTGCACGTTTAATAAGCCCAGGTAGTGGTGCAAAGAGGGATTGCGAAAGTTGGCATCAATCAGCAATACCCGTTGATGCGATCGCGCCGCGCTCAGGGCCAACCCGATGGAAAGTGTCGTTTTGCCCTCCTCAACTAAAGCAGAGGTGACCATCAGCGAAGAGAGTGGCTGCGCCGTTGAGAGTTGAATCGTCTTATAAATTAGATCAACAGCATCTCTGAAAGGCTGCCATTGATCCAGAGAGAACGCGTCATCTTGGGGCGGCTCGTGCTCAGGCTTCAGAATAGTCAGCAAAGCATCTGATTTGCCGGTGGGCATTTCTGGAATAACTCCCAACAGCGGCAAGGTGGCCTGTTTTTTTAAATCATCTGATGTGCGGACAACGGTGTCAATGGCCTCTCGCCCAAAGGCCAGGGCTCCACCGACAAAAGCCCCTGCCACAATCCCGAGCAGCAAATTCTGCTTCGGCTTTGGCGAAATCTTTTTACCCAGCTGAGAGGCTTCTACAATATCCCAGCTAAATCCGCCCTGGGCCAGTTCGTTACTCAACTCCTGGCGAAGTTGCAATAGTTGCTCTAGCGACTGCCGCTGGATTTGCGCCTCAGGCTGAATGCGGTCGTATTCTGCAATCAAACCCGGAAATGCATTAAGCTCAGCCCGCAATTGTTGGGCGGCTTGATCTAACCCGGTCTGTCGAGCCGTCAAACTCTGTAAACGGACGGTCGCCTGCACCAGACTATCGACTAAACCCAGGTCGATATCTCCCAGTTGGCCCTCCGTCAGCAAGGCGGTTTCGTCCAAGTCGAGCTGGGCTGGAATCTCGCCCAATACCCGTTTGACTTCTGCTTGCAGCAGCAAAATCCGCTCCTGTCTCTGGGCGATTAGATCTTGCATCCCTGGATCGGCCTCAGCATACAGCGCTCGCCGCTGCCCTAAGTCCAGTTCTGTTTCTTGAAGGGCATTTAAGAGCTGCTGGTAGCGAGATGATTGACTCAATCGTGAGGAAATGAGCGCTGTCTGAGGGTCGGCGGAAAGCTGATCCTGCAAAGCGTTGTATTCAGCCGTGGCTTCGAGATATTGATTTTCGACGTCTGCTTGGGTCTGCTCAAGCTGACGAAGCGATTCGGCCACGGCCAGGGACTGCTCTTCTGGGTTAATCAGATTTTCGGTTTCGCGAAACTGCTTTAGCGCTTCGCGAGACTCGGCCAAATTTCCCTGTACCCCCTCAATTTGCTGATTGACCAGGGCTAAACCGCGCTCGAGCCGCTGCTCTTGCTGCTCCTTGTTATAGCTTAGATAGATTCCACCTAAAGTTTCTAGAAAGGCTTGTACCATCGCTGGGTCATCGTCCTCAAAGGTGGCTTGAAAAATCCTGGTTTTGGTGTCACCTTCACTCATCTGAGTCAGGGTCAATGATTTTCTGATCCGATCTATGCAGTCAGATCGGTCTGACTCTTCACAGAGGTCTGGATAACTCCCTAGCATTTGCTCCACGGTTTGCGAAACAAATGATTTACTCCGCATCAAATTTAGCTGGGTGGCGTAGTCTGTCTGGGAGGTGGCTGATCGGCGTCCCTCTTGTTGCCCGGTAATATCAACGGTCTGACGATAGTTGGGCTCGACTAATAGCTGCATCGAGCTTTGATACACAGGATCTTCTTTTAGGGTGAATGCGATCGCAATCCCGAGCGCTGCGATGATGGCGCCTCCAAACCAGACCGATCGCCGCACGAGGATGCGCAGCAGTTGACCATAGCCGATTTCGGGCTTATCGACAGTGGAGGGGACTTGTGTTGTTAGCATACCGCTGCACCCTGGGTAATCATCTGGTCTATCTAGCGACATTCAAACTGGCTTTGACACTTTGGGAGGGACTCCCGACACTGGCCATCTGCTTGCTGTAAAACTCGTCAATGATAGCCAAAACTTTTTGAAAGAACACATCTTCTGTGAACCGTTTTAGGACATGTTCTCGAATCTGGTGGTAATCCCATTTAATCTTGCTGGCCTTGAGGAGCGCCTGATGCAGTGCCTCTGGGGATTGACGATCAAAAAACACTCCCGTTTTCTCAGGAACTTGGGTATCTAACACACCGCCAGCGCCATAGGCAATCACCGGGGTACCACTAGCATTTGCCTCAATGGGAACGAGACCATAATCTTCTAAGGCCGTGACCACCACCGCTTTTGCCCGTGACATCAGCTGCTTGCGCTGCTCATCACTGACGTGTCCCAAAAATGAAATGTTTCGCAGGGCCATCGATTCTAATCGCTTTCTTTCTGGCCCG
>JBCCRZ010000136.1:0-11257 GCA_039200855.1 Cyanobacteria bacterium P01_D01_bin.44
CCAGGCCGATGGCGAATATGCTGAAGCCATGGAAAACTACGAAGAAGCCTTGCGCCTTGAGGAAGACCCTTACGATAAAAGCTTTATTCTCTACAACATGGGCTTAATCCACGCCAGCAATGGCGAGCACGACATCGCCCTGGAGCGCTACGCAGCATCGATAGAACTCAACCCCCGCATGCCCCAGGCCCTAAATAACACCGCCGTCATCTATCACTACCGAGGTGAGCAAGCCGAAGCAGCGGGGGATGCTCAAACCGCCGACGTTATGTATGACGAAGCCGCCCAATATTGGATGGAAGCGATTCGGATTGCTCCCAACAATTACATTGAGGCCCAAAACTGGCTGAAGAATACAGGGCGGATGAAAGTGGACATGATGTATTAAGGAGTGTGTCCATGATTGACTTAGATCAGGTCCGCAAAGTCGCCCACCTTGCCCGTTTAGACCTCACGACTGACGAAGAAGAACAGTTTACTGAGCAGCTCAACAGTATTTTGGGCTATGTCGAGCAGCTCAGTGAGTTAGACACGGGTAATATTGAGCCCACGACTCGCGCTATCGAGGTCAGCAACGTCACTCGCAAGGACGAACTCAAGCCTTTTGAAGACCGTGAGGCGATCTTAGACTGCGCTCCGGAGCGCGAAGAGGATTTCTTTAAAGTACCTAAGATTCTGGGCGGTGAGGATTAAAGCTCTCGCGATCCAAGAGCCATTCGCTTTAGCGACGATATCATTCAGCGCAATTGAACAGGTTTTCGCCTGCCATCCTGCTGGTTGCCTGATCTCCTAATGCTTATGCCGATTGAGTATAAGTAAGGGATTTTTCTGCAAAGATTCACAGTTTTGTTAAGTCAAGCCGGATGGCACTGCAAAAATGGCCATATTCTCCAGAATGGATTAATAATTGAGAACGATATGTTTTAGTCCTAGGGAGAATTTATATGGCCCTTAGTGAAAAAGTTAAAGATCAAACTATACGAGAAAATATTGCCTCTGACTGCGCCAAACTGATTGACGATCATGTGGCGACCAAAAATGGCCTGTCTGGCATGGCCTTAAAGGCGACCTATGGCATGGTTAAAGGCGTTGGTAAAGGATACGTTTCAAGCGCTATTAAAAAGCTCTTGCCAGAAACCTGTGAAGCCCTCGATCCGATGTGGAATGAGGGTTTGCAGAACGGAGATCCGGTTGGGCACTTGATCCAACATCGCGCCCGCACTGCTGATACAATTCTCAGTGTTACGGACACTCGTATCCAAGGCTCAAAAAACAGCATTGTACGAGGCGCATACAATAAGCTGCGCAAATCAGTGCAAGGGGATGTCGAAGAAGCGGTGCCTGGCTTAGCAAAAATCATCAGCGCTCACGTACAGGCTTGATTATCCACATTTCTGCTGGTGCTTCGCAATTTGATTTTGCAAATAGGGCGTTTGCCCTAGACTGGCTTGCCCATACAGTCGCTCAAATTCCCGCTGAAAGTGTCTAGCGACGGTGGGGTTGCGAATTACCAGCAGATTTTCATCATTTTTGGTATTGGCAGCTTTACTCCAGTTATGGGAGCCCACAATCACCGTGGTCCCATCAATTACCGCAAATTTGTGGTGTAGTTTATCGCCATCGGGTAGCTCAGGATAGCCAACGGCATGAATGGGCGACCGCCAGGGGCGATTGTCTTTTTCATACTGACAGCGGTGGTCTGGCAGAGAGACCCCCATCATGTCGAGGGCTTCACTATAGCTGCGATAGGCGAAACTGCGATCTATCAACGCCCGGATTTCAACACCCGTCTGGGTTTCTTTCTCAAGGGTAGCGGTGATGCCCTGGTCGCTAAACACAAACAAGGCCAGGTCAATCTCGCGGTTGGCCTGGGCTAAGGTGTTGGCAATCAAGCCATTAACCGTCTTAGGGGGTGAGGTGTCAGCTCGGTTGGGCGAAAACTGCACGGTCACGGTGGACCCAGGCAGCAGTATTTGATGAGGAGCCCGTGCTGGCTTAGGGGAGCCAAATAGACTATTGGTTTGCCCCCCAGGACCATCGCCCCACATCAGGTTAAATTCATCGGTGTAGCTCTGGGCCAGCTCTGGGCTATCAATTTGCAATAAGGCATTGGCATTGCCGCGACTCTCGGGCACCAGCTGATCGCCATGGATGCCTGAGAAGGTCCAATTAACAGAGCCCGTGAGGACCCGCTGACCATCCACCACCATAAATTTGTGGTGCATCAAGCCGCTGCCCTTGGTGCCATCGGCGGTATCGTCGAGGAGCGGCACCTGGGCTGTCTGTAAAATCAGCAGTGCGTCGCTGGTCATGGCTTCCTGGGTCGTCAGTTGGCCGTCACCGTTGCGATCGCTAAAGGCCAGCAGGTTTTCGAGTTTGCTGCGACTGCGCTCGTCCTGTTGAGACACCCCGCCCGTCTGACGGCTCCAGGGTTGGCTATATTGGTTCTCAAGAATCAAGCGGACTCTGACACCGGCGCTATGTTTGCTGACCAGGGCTTCAGCAATTTGGGGCAGATTTAGCTCTTGTACCGCAATATCAATCGACATTGTCGCTGAGCCAATCGCCTCTAGAATAACGTGCTCTAAATCATCGCCATAGCGCTCGGTGTGGCGATAGGGCTCAGTGTAGGTACTGGCCTGCGAATGATTGAAGAAGACCTGAATGTAAGGGTCTTGTGGCAACGCATCCACCGTGGGTGGTCCAGAGGAGTCTCCGCGCCAAGCAAACACCCCAAAAGCCACCAAAACCCCAACCGTAAAACACAGTCCCCACCGTCCTAAGATTCGTTGATTTTGCTTCACAACCTATGCAGTGGCCCACCTTAATCCGTCAGTATGCTTATTAAGCCCGTCAAAAAATCCGTCCTAACGGTCACAGCAACGAGGACTCTACTGATAGGATCAAGAAATACGCTGTCTCCAACGCTGCTATGCCAACGCCAGAAACTTTTTTAGATGCGACAAAATGGATGGGAATTGCAACCCTCGCCCTTACGGCATTAGCCATCCTTGCCTTTGGGTTGCAATGGGGGGTGCGGTTTCGACTGGTGGGAGCCGCTGGGTTTAGTGCGGTGTTGACCGTAGGTCTGTTTGGCCTGAGTTTTGAGCCCTTTACCCCCGCGGCTGTGCCTGGGGCCATCCCTTATGCCACCGTATTTGACTCGGGGGCCGCGCAGATTGTGATCAAAGTCCCTCCTACCATCACCGCAACTGAGCTAGATGCAACCTTACAGCAAGCTGCCAAAAACTTACTAAAGGCAAGCCGTTTAGGGAATCCTGGGCAAACTCCAACCATCCGTGCCCGGACGATTATTCACAAGGCAGACAATGTCTCTGAGCTGGTTTACCTGGGCCAGGTGCAGCCGGGACCGGAGGATACGTTATCCGTCAAAATTGATGATCGACAACTGGCCAGGGTTACGACATCAGCGTCCTAGTCCCTCAGCATAGAAATCCCTCAGCACAAACATAAATACATAGAGGCCCACACCGATTCCTAAGCAGATTCCTATGACACAATCCTTATTGCCAGCCTTGATGGTTGCCCCGGCCCAGGTGGTTCGTGGCAAGGGTGTTTTGCAGCAGTGTGGTCCTCTGTTGACCCGATTTGGGCAGCGGCCCTTGTTGGTCGGTGGAGACCACACCCTGGTAGCAACGTGGCCCTTTTTGCAGGCAGCCCTGGCCGAGTTTGAGGTGGCCCAGGCGTCTTATCACACTGACTGCAGCGAATCAGCTCTGACCTCTCTGCACCAGGTGCTCACTCACCATGGGGCTGATTTTGTCATCGGCTTAGGCGGGGGGAAGGCTTTAGATGCAGCTAAACTGCTGGCTCATCAAGCTCAGCTACCCATTGTCACGATACCGACCTCGGCGGCTACCTGTGCAGCTTGGACGGCACTCTCCAATGTTTACTCGGACTCAGGGGCTTTTTTATATGATGTCGGTCTACCGTTGTGCCCCAACCTGTTGTTGCTAGACTACGACCTGATTGCTACGGCCCCCCAGCGGACTTTAGTGGCGGGTATTGGCGATGCGATCGCAAAGTGGTATGAGGCCTCGGTCAGCAGCGGGCATTCAGACCAAACCTTAATCATTGGGGCAGTGCAACAGGCCCGAGTATTGCGCGATATCCTTTTCCAAAAGTCGGCAGCAGCTTTGCAGACCCCTGGTGGTGAAGTTTGGAGAGAGGTTGTAGACGCCAGTGTCTTGATGGCGGGGGTGATTGGTGGAATGGGGGGTGCCCAATGTCGGACTGTAGCCGCCCATGCAGTCCATAACGGACTCACCCAACTCACCGCCAGCCATGGCACCCTCCACGGTGAGAAAGTCGCCTACGGCATTTTGGTGCAGCTCCGCCTCGAAGAGATCGGGGGTGGCAATTCACTAGCCGCAACGGCCCGCCAGCAGCTGTTACAGTTTTATGAGGCTATTGGCCTACCCCGCACCCTCAAAGCACTGGGTATGGGTGACATTCACCTAAGTGAGCTGGCCCAGGCGGCTGAGTTTGCCTGTCGAGAGGGGTCTGACATTCATCATCTGCCATTCTCGGTTGAGGCTGAGCAGGTCATGGCGGCGATGGTCTCCACCACAGCTCAAGCGGACAGCGGACAGCGATTGGCAATCACAGACAATAGCCCGTCGGAGGTAAAGGCATGACTTTAGATTGGATTAAACCCGCCCGACGACTGGGTGCTCTGCCCCCCTATGTGTTTGCTCGATTGGATGAGCTTAAGGCCAACGCCCGCGCCCAGGGGGTTGATTTGATTGATCTGGGCATGGGTAACCCCGGTGGTCCCACCCCCGCCCCGGTGGTCGAGGCCGCTCAAAAGGCCATGCAAGACCCTAATAACCATGGCTATCCGCCGTTTGAGGGCACCGCCAGCTTTAGGCAAGCAATCACCGACTGGTATCACCGCCGCTATGGGGTGATTCTTGACCCTGAGGGTGAAGCGCTGCCGCTATTGGGGTCCAAAGAGGGGCTCAGCCATTTAGCCCTGGCCTACATCGATCCGGGGGATTTGGTGCTGGTGCCCACGCCAGCCTATCCGGCTCACTTTAGGGGGCCTGCGATCGCAAGTGCCGAGATTTATCCCCTGGTACTCACCGCTGAGAACGATTGGCTCATAGACATTGCCGCGATTCCCGAAGACGTGGCCCGCCGCGCCAAGGTCCTGTACTTTAACTACCCCAACAACCCCACCGGGGCCACCGCCCCCCGTGAGTTTTTCGAAGAGATGGTGGCCTTTGCCCGCCACTACGAGATTTTACTCGTCCACGACCTGTGCTATGCCGAGCTAGCTTTTGACGGCTATCAGCCCACTAGCGTGTTAGAAATCCCCGGCGCTCAAGACATCAGCGTCGAGTTTCACACCCTCTCCAAGACTTACAATATGGCTGGCTGGCGAGTCGGTTTTGTGGTTGGCAACCGGCATATCATTCAGGGGCTGCGGACCTTAAAAACCAACCTCGACTACGGCATCTTTAGCGCGATTCAAACCGCCGCTGAGACCGCCCTCAATTTACCCGATAGCTACCTCGAAGAAGTCCAGCAGCGCTACCGCACCCGACGTGACTTTTTGATCGAATCCCTGGCCGATTTAGGTTGGCAAGTGCCGAAAACTAAAGCCACCATGTACCTCTGGGTGCCCTGCCCACCGGGCATGACTGCCTCTGACTTTGCCTTTACTGTGCTGCAAAAAACCGGCGTTGTCGTTACCCCTGGCAGTGCCTTTGGCGAAGGCGGTGAAGGCTACGTCAGGATTAGCCTGATTGCAGATTGCGATCGGCTGGGAGAGGCCGTTGCCCGGATGCGAGACGTCAATATTTGCTACCCGATGTCGGCCAATGCATTGCCGGCCAATGTATAAAACATTAGGGGATAAAGCTATTAGGGGATAAGGCCATTAGGTTCAGTGGTCCCATACCTGAGCTTTATCGTAGGCGCTGGGGAAAAGGTAGCGGATTGCCCCGAAACGGGTTGCCCTGAAATGGGTTCTACCGTGATAGACACAGAGGGTCGATTTGCCAATGCCCCTTGTAACGCATCATCTAAAATAGCTTTCGCCAAACTTTGCACCGATTTAAGCTGTGCGATTTCCAAGTCAGCTGCGTTGCTTAAGTCTGCTTCTTGCAAATTGGCTTGACTTAAAACAGCATCCGTTAAAATCGCCTCTTTTAAGTCAGTTTTTTGCAAGTTAGCATTGTGCAAATAGGCATTGCTCAGGTCAGTGTATGACAGATAAGCCTGACGTAGATTGGCATTTGCTAAATAAGCATTGTGCAAATTAGCCCCAATCAAGCAGCATCGACTCAAATTAGCGGCCCGCAAATTTGCTGACTGAAAGTCAGCCTCAAATAAATAGGCCCGACTAAGATTGGCCTTACCCAAATATGTATTGTGAAAATTGATGCCCGATAGGGATAGCCCCTGTAAATCAGCCCCTCTCAGATTGGGACGCAAGGTCGGGTTTCTGACTCGCCATCGATTCCAAGCAGCCACCCCTGCTTGCAAAATCTCAAGATGTCCTGGATCAGCCATATCAACGGCGGCTCACACGTATGTATCTAGAATAACCAACAGCTGAGACACCAAGTGTGCGTCTCAGCACTAAATATCACGGTTTTTGTCACAGCCTGGACGAGCCCGATCAATGGTCAGTGCAACTCGCTACATCACCGCTGACCAGGTGGTAAAGATGAAAACAACCACGGCAGCCAGCGCCAGCGCACCCTGAATTACATTGCCAATTAAGGAACTCACAACAATTGCTAGACTCACTTTGAGGCCCAGCTGGCAGCGGGCACCCACAGCTAAATCTCGGCGATGAATAAATTCACCTACAAAGGCCCCAAGCATGGCCCCAAATAACAAACCAAAAATCGGTCCACCCACCGGTAACGCCGGTAAAAAGCCCAACATCCCTAAAATCAACCCCACCACAGAGCCGATTTGCCCCCACTGACTAGCGCCTACTTTTTTGGCCCCGACATAGCTTGCCAAATAATCAATTGCTGTACTCAAGACGAGGACTAAAACGGCGACCACCAGGGGGACCGTAACATTGGCAAATCCTGTAACCGCACCCCAAATTAAAATTGCCGCAAAAACCAGACTGCTACCAGGTAAGGCAGGTACAAAAGCACCCACTACCCCCGCCAACATTACAACCAGTAACACCCAGTAGAGCGCAACCAGGGCCACAGTAACTCCAGATACAGCTCCAGGCATGACTCCAGTGATGACTTCAGACATGACTCTAGACCCAGGGATGTGGATAGCATGACCGCAACCTTAGCTCTAATCTTAGTTTAGTAAGGTACGTGACAAATCAGCCAAGAGCGGATCTTATTGCGTCAATGCGCGGATAAATTGTTGCAGTTCTGCAAAAACCCCTCGCTTGGGCTGATTCGCTTCAGGACTGTCTTCGCCATAAAGCAGGCGCTCAATCGTCTCACTAGAGGGTCGTTGCGGCAGCTCCGTGAGTAATGTGTGAGTGCTGTCGTCAGTTTCTTTCCAAATCTGCCAGCTATGTGGATAGCTACGTAGGATGGCTGCACCGTCTAAGGGACGCAGATAGTAACAGGACTCGAGTTTACTTAAGAACCGCTCCCTCAGCTGTCGACCAGCATAGCCAATACCGATGGTGGCAACGTCCTCTAATTGCGGGTTGAGTAAAATTACGGGGCGATCGAGGGCGGCTTCACAGAGTTTTTCAACATCTGTGACCTCAACCGAGGAGGGATTAACCACTAAAAAGGCATCATCATCAGGTTCGGGTTGTCCTTTGACTTCGTTAATGCCGCGAATACTAAAATCAGGGTCATCCCAGTCACGTCGGGCCAGGGCCGCTGCCCCTGCATCGGGGAAGTAGACTTTGAAACCCAGGCCTAAGTCTCGAAAGACATCCAAAAACTGTTCGGCAATCGGCTGATGCTTTAGCTCTGGGATAACCATCTCAACTTGAAGTCGAATCAGGCCAGCTTGAATTGCTGCTTTAGTGGCAGCTTTGGCTTGCTCAGTAGCGGCTTCGAGGGTGGTGGGTATGGAAGACATGATTGGGGGATAGGTGATAGATGATGGGTAATATTTTCTCAAACCTTGACCAATCTTTCAGCCATCAGTCTTTGTAAAACTTGCTTGAGGGCCATAGCCGTCCAATCGATGTCAGCAGCGGTAGTGTGACGACCCAGGGTGAGGCGAATGCCGGTTTTGGCGATGCGATCGCAATACCCCATTGCCGAGAGAATCGGACTGGGAGAGAGCTTGCCGCTGTGGCAAGCAGACCCAGCGCTGATACCAATACCCGCCAGGTTCATCTGGCGCACCAGGGTTTTACCACTGACCTGTTCGCCGTCGGCGGTGGGGATACAAAAGCTGACGTGGTGGGGGAGGCGATGGCGCAGGTCGCCAGTGGGCTCAAGCTCGGGCGTATCCGCTAGCTGGTGAAACAGGCGGTCGCGCAGCTGAGTTAACCGTTGGGTTTCGGCTGCCAAGGTCTGGGCAGCAAGCTCTGCCGCAATACCAAAACCGGCAAGATTCGGAACGGCCTGGGTGCCAGAACGCAGCTTAAATTCTTGGCCGCCGCCATTGAGCAAGGGGATTAAGTCTGTTTGGGGACGCACATACAGCGCCCCAGCCCCTTGGGGACCGTAAATCTTATGGCTAGAGAGTGAGAGCAAATCAACTGGGAGCTGCTGCACGTCTATAGGAAGTCGACCGACGACCTGTACGGCATCGGTGTGGAAAAGGGCACCGTGCTGGCGTGCGATCGCACCCAGCTCAGTAATCGGCTGGAGCGTTCCCACTTCGCTCTGACCATAGATAATCGACACCAGCACCGTATCGTTCCGCAGGGCTGTACGCAAATCGTCTGGCTGCACTTGTCCCAACCGATCGACTGGGAGTCGAGTGACGGCCCACCCTCGACCCTCAAGCTGTCGTGCAGGCTCTGACACCGCAGAGTGCTCCACGCTGGAAATAATAATGTGGCGCGGGCTCAGGTATCGCTGAGCAACCCCCATCATCGCCAGGTTATCCGCCTCGGTCCCCCCAGCGGTGAATATGATCGAATCGATGGGCGCGTTGATCAAGTCGCCCACCTGCATCCGCGCCTGCTCTAACGCCGTTGCTGAGCGATTGCCCCAGTGGTGAAGACTGGAGGGGTTGCCCCAGGCTTGCTGCATGGTTATCTGCATGGCCGCAATGGCTTCAGGGCACGGGGGCGTCGTTGCACTGTAGTCGAGATAGATTTGCACTAAATCGCCTCCGGCTCTTTCCCCGACACCACCGGAGCCGTCTTACTCAACTGCAATTCAGGATGCTCCCCCTCCACCTGCTGGCAGTTCCACTCGTTGCGAAAGAGCAGCACCGGGCGACCGTAGCTGTCTTTGACGGTGACGGTGTTAAACAGTCGACCCACTTTCTCAAGGGCTTCCCAGCCGCCAGATACCCATCTGGCAACGCTGTAGGGCAGCATGTCCACTAGCGCATCCACGTTGTATTCGTTTTTGAGCCGAAACTGAACGACCTCAAACTGGAGCTGGCCGACCGCTGCCAAAATCGGATCGCGTTTTGACTCGTCGGCGGAGTACATAATTTGCACGGCCCCTTCTTCCCGCAGTTCAGCGACGCCTTTGCGAAACTGTTTAAACTTTGAGGGGTTGGGGTTTTTGAGATAGGCAAATAGCTCGGGTGAGAAGAAGGGAATCCCTTCGTATTCAAGTTTTTTGCCCTGATAAATGGTGTCACCGATGGCAAAGGCACCGGGATTGTTGAGGCCGATGACATCACCGGGGTAGGCGGCATCCAGGGACTGTCGTCCCTGCCCAAACAGCTTTTGGGGGTGGGACAGGCGCACGTTTTTGCCAGAGCGGGCGTGGTTGACCACCATGTCTTTTTCAAACTTACCCGAGCACACGCGGATAAAGGCGATGCGATCGCGATGGCGGGGGTCCATGTTGGCTTGGAGTTTAAAGACAAACCCCGAAAAATCTTCACGGGTGGGGGGCACCTCACCAATGGTGCTTTCGCGAGGACCCGGCTTAAGGGCGTAGTCCAAAAAAGATTCTAAAAACAGCTCAACCCCAAAGTT
Source organism: Cyanobacteria bacterium P01_D01_bin.44 (assembly GCA_039200855.1). Classification (GTDB taxonomy): domain Bacteria; phylum Cyanobacteriota; class Cyanobacteriia; order Phormidesmidales; family Phormidesmidaceae; genus SIO4C1. The sequence goes on from JBCCRZ010000136.1 coordinate 10,094, forward strand.
GGTCATAGCGCTGCCAAAGAAGACCGGCGTCATCTCCCCTGCGTGAACCATTTCTAAATCAAGCTCAGGCCCGATTTCATCGAGCACTTCTAGCTCATCTTTAAACTGATGGTATAAATCTTCGTCAATCAGGTCTTCAATGCGCGGGTCGCTCAGATCGATCACCGTATCCTGGGCTTCGCGGCTGCCGTGGGCGGTGCGCTCAAACAGGTGAAATTGCCGCTTGCGTCGGTCAAACACCCCCTTAAATCGGTCGCCCATGCCAATGGGCCAGTTGACTGCATAGGTCATCAGGTCCAATTGCTTTTCTATTTCGTCAAGCAAATCTAACGGTTCTCGGGCGGGGCGATCCATCTTGTTAAAGAAGGTGAAAATCGGCAACCCGCGCATTTTGCAGACTTCAAACAGCTTTAGGGTCTGGGGCTCTAGCCCCTTGGCTGCGTCTTCAAGCATGACCGCATTGTCAGCTGCCGCCAGCGTACGGTAGGTGTCTTCACTAAAGTCCTGGTGACCTGGGGTATCGAGCAGGTTGATCCAATAATCGTGATAAAGAAATTGCAGCACCGTCGAGGTAATCGAAATCCCCCGCTGCTGCTCTAGCTCCATCCAGTCAGAGACGGCGTGGCGCTGCGCCCGTCGGGCTTTAACAGCCCCCGCTTCGTGAATCGCCCCTCCATATAGCAGCAGCTTCTCTGTCAGCGTCGTTTTACCGGCGTCAGGGTGGGAAATAATGGCAAAGTTTCGCCGCTGCTCAACGGCTTCTTCGATTTCGGCACTAGATACGGAGGAGGTGACCATTTGCGATCGCAAATTACATCAAATATCCATTGTAATTCGTTGCGAAGCGTCATACTAAAGGCAGCTCCTTCAGACGGTTGGCCATGGCTGGCATTCTCAAAGAAAACAAGCGATATACCTTTTCAGACTATTTTGAGCTGAACTATCCGACCCGAGAAATCATCGAAACCTTTGGCTACCGATATCGCTTTGAAGAATTGCAACTCCCTAAAAGCACCCAGGTGCTTAGGGCAAACGCATCTTAAATTTGTGGATGAGTCGCTGTCGGCATAGGGTTATGAGGATCCCCCACCCCGATAGCGACTCATGAAACTGAAGCCCAAGCAGAGTATTGCCGAGCATTTTGAGAACGTCGTAGATCCCAGA
>JBCCRZ010000137.1:0-11210 GCA_039200855.1 Cyanobacteria bacterium P01_D01_bin.44
GGCTGGCTTCATGGATAGGCGAGGACGTTGCGATCGCAACCCGTTCAGCCCCAGGGAGACTGTCCGGCGCTGCCGTAGCAACCGCCGGTTCAACCCCGTTCAAAAATCGCAAATCTTGCCAACTTCCAGACGAGGCATCAAGCCGCTGGGCGGGGTTAGGGGGTAAGCCCCCTTGCCCCCCGATCACAAACCGATTGTTGCGATCGGCTGGGCAGCCGGTGGCAATCTGATCGTCAGGGTCACTGACCATAACGGGTAGCGTCACCAACCCTCGATCCGGATCAAGGTCGGGGGTATTCAGCTCTACCTCGCCGTTAAACTCAGGCCCCAGGGCAGATGTAGCCGTAATATCACTCTCGGGGGTGAGGACTTCTCGAAAATCAGTGCCGAGGATACTTTGGGCGGTGACGCTGACCTGGCCACCGCGACCCTGCAAGGCATTGGCCGTGATATCGCTGTTGTCGAGGGCAATCAGAAAGGTCGTGTCGAGGGTAATGTTGCCACCGTCGGCGTTACCGGCATCGGTGTTGATATTACTGCCCCGTAACAGCAACAGGATCGGCGTTTGCAACCCGACGTTGCCCCCGGCACCAGCCGCCGTGGCGGCATTGATCGTGCCACCGTTGTCCAATCGAATCAGGTCGGCGGTCGCATTCAAGCTGCCAGCATTCCCCGTACCCAGGCTATCGATTGCGATCGCAGCCCCATCCCGAATGATTAACTCCCCAGCGGTCACCTGTAACTCCCCAGCCGTACCGTTACCCACCAGGCCCGGAAAATCAGTTCGCCCCGAAGAAGAGACCAGGCTACTGGGCAGCTCCACAGGTATCCCCAACGGATTTCTGGTTCCAGTGCCGCTGAGTTCTAACACATCGACCACATTGACCGTGAGGCTACCCCCCGGCCCATCACTAAAGGTGGTGGTGGAAATATTGGCCCCGTCTCGGATGAAGAGGTTGCCCGTATTGAGTACCACATTTCCCGCCGGGGCACCGCTAAAGCTAGAGGTACCAGGACCGCTGCCAAATCGCCCGTCGGGGGACAGACCCACGATTTCAGTGGTGCCCCCCACATTGAGAATGACATCCCCCGCTGGTCCACCCAACGGGACTAAGCCCGTGCCCAGGAGTGCGCCGGTTTGGTTACCAATCTGAGCACCGCCTTCGTTAATAAGTTGTTGGGTATTGACTTCAATATCGCCCCCTGCCCCCGTCCCAAAAATACTGTTGGCAAAAATGCCGGTAGGGGCAATCGCCCCCACCGGGGTATCTCGCAATTCGACTGATTCGCTGGCGTTAATCACCAGGTCACCCCCATCCCCCGACCCAAAGGTGAAGGTTTGCAATAGTCCGCCGTCGCGGATGACCAGACGCTGGGTATCGAGGCTTAAATCTCCGGCATCCTGGGTGGTGCCCTGGAGAGCGCCGGTTAAGAAAATCGAACCGATAATGTTAACTGACTCAGTCGCATTGACAACAGCATCGCCCCCAGCCCCGCTACCGCTGGTGGTGGTCGAGATTAATGCCCCATCTTGCAGCCGCAGCCGGGCCGTGTCGATGAGCAGTTGACCCGCTGCCCCCGATCCGTCGCTACCCGCTAACAGACCGCTCTCGGCGGCAGAAATGTCCAGATTACCTTGAATAGCCTCAAGCAACAGGTCTTGTAACACGTCAAACCCAGACCCACTCAGTTCAACCAGATCGGTGACCCGCAGGATCAAGTCCCCCCCGGCCCCGCTACCCGCAGTAGACGCCGAGAGCAGGGCGCGATCGCGAACTCGAAGTTGCCCAGTCTCCACAATCAAATTGCCGCCCACCCCCTCGGCGACTGTATCCGTACTCAACCGACTGATCACCTGACCATCTGCCGAGGCCCCCTGCACCGTCAGCGAGTCGGTAGCGTTAACGCGTAAATCCCCCCCTGGCAAAGGCCCAAGGGTCACCGCTAATACCTGGGAGCCCTCCTCGACTAAGATGGCTTGCCCCTGCAAATCAATGTCACCGCCCCCCGGTCCACTGGCGTTGAGCAACGCCCCCTGGCTAAGTTGAATTGCTCCAAAATCTTGAACCGCGTCGTAGTCCAGGTCAAATCCATTGGCAACGGGGGTGAGGCTAACCGTGCCCTGGGCGGCACTGCCGATTTCTAACCGACCCGAGGGGGCCGATACTGTGCCCCCCTCGAGGTCAATAGTGCCGCCGACCAGCGCCAGCGTATGGCCAGGGGTGACGAATAGACCCGGTAGCGTAGGCGGAAACGTGCCGGGACCTGCTACTTGAATGTCTCCTGGGGTGGCCCCGAGCTGTAATCCGATCGGGGTGCTGACCGTTAACAGTGAGGGGGCATTGGGTTGGGTGGCGCTAAACTCACTGCCATCGGCCAACACCAGACTGTCAGCGCTGCTGGCGATAAAGGACCCCGGCACCTGCAAGACGGCATTCGGGCCGAAAATAATCCCGTTGGGGTTGAGCAGAAATAAATCAACGCTGCCCTGGGCTGCGATCGCACCGTCAATATCAGAGGGCAGCGCCCCGGTCACTCGGGTGACGATGGTAGCCAGGGACGGATCGTTCTGAAACAGCGCCGCCCCGCCCGTCGGCACTGAGAACTGCTGAAAGCTATGGAATAAGGTTTGACCATCCGCGGTAGCAGTTCCCCCCGTAATCGGACACACCGTGCAGCCGTTGGGCACAACAGAGTTAGTCGGCAAGGTATTATCTGGAGCGATCTGCGCTTGAGCCGTAGCGGATAACCCGATCAGGGTACCCAGCAACGCTGTTGTCATTCCCCAGCCGGTGGTTGACAGCTTAGACCGACCGGGCACCGCATGTGGCCTCATTCCCATAGCACTTTATCAGGCTAAAAAGTTTTGCCCAAAGGTGAACTTTGTGCTCTCAGTCATACCAATCCTGCCAACGCTAACCAGGAGAATTCCTGAATGCAATCATTGATTTATATCTATATTGATCTATGAAAGATTCGTAGTTAAGAAATATCTCCTTCGGTCCAATTTCCCGAAGTGACGTCCCGATTTTGCAAGATGTCTGTTGAATAAAACAGCTAGACGCTCTTGGGGATGGGAATGACGCAAGCGTTTAACAAGTATTTTGGGAGGCGCGGCTGGCTACTGATCTTAGCCGGGGTGAGCTGTTGGCTAGCGGTCTGGGTAACCCCCGTCACAGCCCGTGAAGTCTCCCCAACCCAACTCACCCAGACCAGCGAACCGCTGATCGAACCGCTCATCGATCAGGGCTCTGCCTTGTTTGCCTCGGGGCAGCTAGCGGCGGCGGCTGAGCGATGGCAACAAGCCGCGATGGATTATGAGGCTCAAAACAATCGCCTGGGCCAGGCCAGGGCGTTGCACTATTTGGCTTTGGCCTATTTTAATCTGGGTCAGTGGGCACAGGCTCAGCAGATCAATAGCCAAAGCCAAACCCAGCTGACAGCGCTCCCAGAACCCGAAGCAGCTCTCCTGGGGGCCGTCTTAAACCTGCAAGGGCAATTGCAGCTGGTCTCAGGACAGCCTGAGCCAGGCATTGAAACCTGGAAACAATCAGCAGCAGCCTACGCATCAGTGGATGACGTTACAGGGACTCTGGGGGCCCAGCTTAATCAAGTCAGAGCCTTGCAGAGCCTGGGCCATTATCAACAATCTCAGCAACTGCTGGAGCAGGCCCTCTCAGCGATTCAAACCCAGCCTGACCCAGCGGTCAAAGCGACCGGGCTCAAACTCCTGGGGACGACCCTGCAGGCCGTCGGCGATTTAACGCGATCGCAAACCCTTTTAACCGAAAGTCTAGCGATCGCCGAGTCGCTGGCCGAGACCCAGCCGATCTTTGCCGATCAGGCCAGCGCTACGCTGATCGGTCTGGGCAATACTCTGGCCGCTCGCCAGGAGCCCGATGCGGCGCTATCTCGCTATCAGCAAGCCGCTGAGATGGCGACCCACCCCCTCACCCGCGTAGAAGCCTGGCTCAATCAGCTGCAGCTGCTGATCAAAACTGAGCAATGGTCACAGACCCAGCAGCTGATCTCCACCCTGCCAAATCACTTAGCGACCCTGACACCGAGTCGGGATACCGTCTATGCCAAGGTCAATTTTGCCGCCAGCTGGATGCAGTCGGCAAAAGCGGCCCCCCAGGCTCCCGACCCAACCCCTGACATCGCCCAGTTGCTGGCGACCGCTGTACAGGAGGCCCGCAGCCTATCAGATACCCGCGCCGAAGCGTTTGCCCTGGGGCAGCTGGGCCACCTCTACGAAATGGCCCAGCAGTGGCCAGAGGCCCAGCAGCTGACCCAGCAAGCGATGAAGCTGGCGGCAGGAATGGATGCCGCTGATTTGAGTGCCGCCTGGCAGTGGCAGCTAGGACGCCTTCTCCATCAGCAGGGAGAAACTGAGGCTGCGATCGCAGCCTACAGCAATGCCGTTGAGGCTTTACAGTCCCTGCGACAGGAGTTGGTGGCCCTCAACCCCGACCTGCAGTTTTCTTTTCTTGAAACGGTTGAACCCGTCTACCGAGAGCTGGTCTCACTCCTGTTAGAGGCCGACCCCAATCAGGCTAAGCTACAGCAGGCCCGGCAGCTAATCGAATCCTTGCAGCTCGCCGAACTCGATAACTTTTTTCGACATGCGTGTTTGCAGGCACAGCCTCAGCTGATTGACACGGTGGATGCCACCGCCGCTGTTGTCTATCCGATTATCTTGCCCGATCGGCTAGCGGTGATTGTCTCCCGACCCGGACAGCCCCTGTTTCACTATGAAACTGTTCTGGCCCAAGCTGACATCGAAGCCACCATTGCCCAGCTCCAGCTTTACCTCAATCCTCACTTTTTTGACGAAGATCGACTCAGACTCTCTCAACAACTCTATGATTGGCTGATTCGTCCCGCCGAGGCCGTCTTGACTGACACTCAAACCCTGGTCTTTGTGTTAGACGGTGCCCTCCGCAGTCTGCCCATGGCCACCTTGCACGATGGTCAACAGTACCTGATCGAACGCTACGGCATTGCCCTGAGCCCTGGCCTGCAACTGCTCGAGCCAGCAGCCCTCGACATCGGTCAGCTCAAAGTGCTGACCGGGGGGCTGAGCGAGGCTCAACAGGGGTATGTTGCCCTGCCCGCCGTCGATACCGAAGTCAACCAAATCGCCCAGACCCTACCCACCACCACACTGCTCAACCAAACATTCACCACCGCTCAACTGCAACGCACCCTCGATGATGTGCCCTTTTCGGTGATCCATCTTGCCACCCACGGTCAATTTAGTTCTAAGGCAGAAGAGACCTTTTTAGTGACCTGGGATGGTCGCATCAACGTCAAAGAACTCGATGCGCTGCTACAGCCTAGAACCCAAGACCCTACCCAGCCCCTGGAGCTACTGGTGCTTAGCGCCTGTCAAACCGCGGCTGGCGATAAACGAGCCGCCCTGGGGCTGGCTGGGATTGCCCTACGGTCTGGGGCGCGTAGCACCCTGGCCACGCTTTGGCAGGTCAATGATGAATCCACCGCCACCTTAATGGTGCAGTTTTATCAGCAGCTCGCCGAGACCCCAGGCATCACCAAGGCTGAAGCCCTCCGAGCAGCGCAGCTGAGTTTGTTAAAGCAGCCCCGATACCAGCACCCCTTCTACTGGGCACCGTTTGTTTTAGTAGGCAACTGGCTTTAAGGAGATTTTGTGTAAATACCGATCTATTTCTCCCCCCAGGTCCTTTGTTTGGACACCGCGATGCCTTTCTATAGCAAGCCGCACAAAGCTTTGTGCGGCTTGCGAGCCACCATCGCTTTTAGTGCCAATGGGTTTACTTCAACGGTGTGTCGTAAGCGATGTGGCCAAAGCTATATATAAAGCGAAGCTAAACCCCAGGGAATCAAACAAGAAAATTAAATAAGGAAAGATCCTGGTTGCATACGGGGGGCATCGTAGCGAGATATAACAAACAACATAAGCCCCCACAAAATCTGTTAATGCCCCCTTCAAAACCCAGCCGCATCTGATGCCATCAGGTGACGCCATCAGGGCAAAGTTTAGATGGTTGAATGTAACTGGATATAGTTTCACTGAATGTAGTTTAAAGGCCCCTTCAATAGCCTTTTTCAACACCCTCCTGCAATAGCCTCCTGCAATAGCCTCCTGCCAGCATCTCTTTCACAGCTTCACTTCACATATCAAGCATCATGATGAAATTCCACGCCTATAATCGCTTGTGTTTGACGCTTATCAGCGCCTTGTTGTTAGGACTTGCCCTCGGCTCATCGAGCCAGGCCGACACGCCATCCCCTAAAAATCCATCTCCTGGACTCCTATCTCCGGTCACAGGCAGGCCATCAGGTACCTCAGCCTCTCCTCCTATCGTCCGCTTTGAACCCCCCACCGACGATGATGTCGATGATTCCCGCGGCGGAGCCTCTCGCCCTACGGAGGTGAAGTGTGCTCAGGATGAAACCTATCCGGCCCCACTGACGGCGCTGGTCCCTCGATCGGGTGTGGGGTTAACCGTTGCGGCCCGTCCCAATCTGCTGATTTATGTGCCCCCCACAACGGCCACCCAGGCCCATTTCACCCTGAGGGATGCCAACCATCGCGGGCTCTACCAAACCCAGATCCCCCTTACCCAAACCGGGGGCATTCTCAGTGTCTCTTTGCCTGCAGACAGCCCTGAGCTGAGGGTGGGAGACGCCTATCAATGGTCACTCGCCCTCCTCTGCCAACCCACCCAAACCGATATGCCGATCACCCGCGGTCAGATCCAGCGGGTTGAGCTGGCTGACGCCTCTGTACTCAACGGACAGTCCCTGTTGATACAAGCGGCCACCTATGGACAGGCAGGGGTTTGGCATGATATGCTAGCGCGTCTGGTTAGGCTTCAACAGACGCAACCAGAGGATAGTACCCTTAGCACCCATTGGGCCGAGCTGCTTCAGGCAGAAAATCTTGGCGCGATCGCAAATGCCCCATTGCTCAACCAGGAGGCACCCTGAGATCAGCTAGATGCGATGGATCGCTGCACTAGTAACAACCCCCATCGTGGCCAGCGTAGTGATAGCCGTGAGATTTACGGGTGCACTACAGCTATTAGAATGGGCGGCCTACGATCAGTCCTTTCAGCTGCGCCCCCGAGAGGCGATTGACGAACGCATTGTGCTGGTCACTATCGAAGAGGCTGACCTCGGCGAACTGGGTCAGTGGCCCCTCTCTGATGCCACCCTGGCCCAGCTGATTCGCAACTTAAATCAGTACCAGCCCACCGTGATTGGGCTAGACCTCTACCGCGATCTGCCGGTGGAACCCGGTCATCAAGATTGGGTAGAGGTGATGGCATCAACCCCCAATCTGATCGGGGTTGAGAAAGCCATTGGGCGGACAGTAGCCCCGCCAACTCAGCTAGACCAGCGAGGTCAGGTGGCCTTAACTGATTTACTCGTCGATGCGGATGGCAAGGTGCGGCGGGGGCTGTTGTCCCACGACAACCCGGCAGATCAGTTGCGCCTTGGGTTAGGGCCTGAGCTTGCCCTGCGCTATCTCTCCGAGCGAGGGATTCTGCTGGAGGTGATTGAGCCTGAGCAAAAGGCCTATCGTTTGGGACAGGCTGATTTTGTGCCCTTTCGCAGCCATGACGGCGGCTATATTCGCACTAATGCAGGTGGCTACCAAACCCTGATCAACTTTCGAGGTCATGCGAACCGCTTCCCTCAGATATCTTTAACCGAGGTCTTAAACAACCAGTTAGACCCAGATATGGTACGCGATCGCATTGTCATTATTGGCAGCGTCGCCGCCAGTCTTAACGATCTGTTTTATACGCCCTACAGCAGTCGGCTGATCAATACGCCAGAAGCAACGCCGGGCGTCGTAATTCATGCTAATCTGGCCAGCACGCTCTTGAGTTCGGCCCTGGAGGGTCGCGCTGTGATTCGAGTCTGGGCTGAGCCACTCGAATGGGCCTGGATACTGGTCTGGTCTGGGGTAGGTACCCTCGGATATTGGCGACTGATAGAGGCCAATCGTCATAGCCAGCGCGTCCTAACCCGCTTGGCTGTTTGGATTGCCTCAGTGGTATTAGCAGGCGGTATCCTATTAGCCAGCAGCTATCTAGCGTTTTTGGCTGGCTGGTGGATTCCGGTGGTGCCTTCGTTTTTAGCCTTATTCGGCTCTGCCAGTGCGATCGCAGGTTACGAGATTCTCAAGTTGCAGCAGTATCGGGTAGAGCTTGCCCAACAAAATCTCAAACTTGAACAAGACAAAATTCGAGCCGAAGTCGCGTCCCAGGCCAAGAGTCAGTTTTTAGCCAAGATGAGTCATGAGCTGCGGACCCCCCTCAACACAATTTTAGGATTTACCCAGCTAATGAGTCAGGACCTATCGCTGGACTCGCAGCAAAAAGAGTCTCTCAACATTATTACCCTCAGTGGCGAGCATCTGCTGAATCTAATTAATGATGTTCTGGAGATTTCTAAGATAGAAGCCGGTCGGGTTGTGCTGCATGAAACCAGTTTTAACCTGCACAATTTGTTGGATACCCTACGGGCAATGCTGGCCCCAAAAGCAGTCGAAAAAGGCCTTCAGTTTCAGATTGAGTCTGATTCTAATCTCCCTAAGTTTGTCACCACAGATGAGGGCAAACTGCGCCAGGTGTTGATTAATCTGTTAAACAATGCGATTAAGTTTACGTCGGCGGGGGAGGTGACGCTGCGAGTCAGGCGGCAGGCGGCAGGCGGCAGGCTTCGACGTGAGCGCGCCTCGACTGAGCGCTCGTCGAACGTCTCAGCCGAACGGAGTCAAGGAATTGGGAGAGATAGGGGAGATGGGGGAGATAGGGGAGGAACAGGACCTGCCTCATCTTCCCCATCTTCCTCATCTTCCTCACCCCTCATTCTCCAATTCGCAGTCCAAGACACTGGCCCCGGTATCGCCCCAGACGAAGTCTCTACTCTGTTTGATATTTTCACCCAAGGTAAAGCCGGTCAGACCGCTTTTGAAGGCGTAGGTCTGGGTCTGCCAATTAGCCAGCAGTTGGTTCATTTGATGGGGGGTGAGATTACAGTGGAGACTGTCTTAAATCAAGGAACCACTTTTCAATTTGATATTCAAGCCAGTCTCACCCCGGCTCCTCAGGCCCCCTTGCCCCCGGCCCAACAGGTGGTAGGGCTGGCCCCTGACCAGCCCAGCTTCCGGCTCTTAATCGCTGAAGATGAGCCCGTGAGCCGTAAATTACTGACCAAACTATTGACATCCCTGGGATTTGAAGTTCGCGCAGCGGCCAATGGCAAAGAAGCCGTAGAGCTTTGGGAAAGGTGGCATCCTGATTTGATTTGGATGGACATGCAAATGCCCGTGATGGATGGCTGTGAAGCAACCCGATGGATTCGGGCAAGGGGGAAGGTAGAGAGTAGAGGGAATGGGGTAGACGGTAAAGAGAATAGGGTAGAGGGTAGAGAGAATAAAACTACCCACCACCCATCACCCACCACCCATCACCCACCACCCACTACCCCTATTATCATCGCCCTGACCGCCAGTGCCTTTGAGGCGGATCGAGCGCGCAGCTTAGCAGCTGGCTGTGATGACTTTGTCAGTAAACCTTTCCGGCGAGATGAGATCCTGGCAAAAATGTCTCAATACTTGGGGGTTCGCTATCAGTAAAAACAATAGCCTGCTTATCTCAGCCAACCCTTTTGGGTGAGTTCAAAGACAGCTTGAATGCGGGTTTTTACCCCCAGTTTTTCCAACATATTCTTAACGTGAAATTTAACCGTTCTCTCACTGATGTAAAGCTGTTCTGCAATGTCTCGATCCCTGAGCCCTTCGGCCAGCAGCTTAATCACCTCTTGCTCTCTTTCGGACAGGGGAGAGTCCGTCACGGCAAAAGGGATAGCCCCGCTAGCAGAAGAGGGCGCGTCAATATGCTGCGGCAGCTGTAGACGAATTTGGATCACTTTTTGCTCAGAGCCAATCTGGCTCTGGAATGCGCCGCCCAGTTCATGAGCGGCGGCAATAATGTCTTGAAAGATCTGGGTTTGAACGTTCTCAGAGGGGATCTCATTGAACGGCGTCTCACCAGCTGCGAGCATGGCTTCTAAAATCACTGCGTCTGTTTCATATACCAGGCGACAGTAGTGGCAAGATAACTCCACCAGGCGCTTAGCCGTCTCTATCAGCAGGTGGTTAACGGTGGGCGAGAGGGGTTGCTCTGTGCCCAGGAGGCTAAGCTTTTGTCTGCCCAGGAGCGTGGACAGTTGCTCAGAGAGATTATCTGCCGACGTCACTGGGGTCTGATAGGCCAGGGTCTGATGGTTGAGGGCGCTGGCCAGTGCCCCCGTCACCGATAGGCTGAGTATTTGTAAAACTTCTAAAAACTCAGGGGCCATCTGGTGGCGGCTAAAAACAGCTAAAACCCCGATGGCCTGGTCTTTGACCATTAGCGGTAGCCCGGCAAAGCCTTGGATTTGATTAGCAATGGCCCAGTCGCGATCTTTGACCCAGTCTTCGTCCGGCAGGCAGTTGCTCAAAAAGGGGATACAGTGCTGGGCAATTTTGCCCACCTTAAAGGCCCCCATCGGCACCCGGGCAAAAGAGCCATCCAGTCGGGTATAGAGCCCAGACGAAGCAACCAGACGCAGGGTGGTGCGATCGCGATCCACCAGCCAGATTCGCGCAAACGCACAGCCAAACTTTTCGATCAGGCCATCGGTAAAGCAGGTTGCGATCTCATCTGGATCTAACCACCCCGTAAATCGATTAACCAGCTCACCACCCAGCTTTAGGTCAAACAAAAGCCGTGAAACATCTAAATCGTGGGATGCGAGGTTAGGCATTGATGCCATAAAACGATGGTCCGACACCTTATCGAACCTCAAATTAACCCAAGGGATTGTAGCTGTAGCTACGGGTACGGGTTTACATTGTCGAATTACCCACCAATCTACCGGTGTTAGCAACGGCCCCGTTACCGCCCCCCACAAGGCGCGCGATTACCGCATTTTGTTGCTCAATCACGGCGGTTTGCTGCTGTGATAGCGCAATCAGAGAGGTAATCGACTCCTGCTGGCGCTCTTGTAATGTACGCATCGCTGCTAGCTCTTGCTTAAAGGCATCCATTGCAGCCATTTGATCCTGATTTCCTTCCATGGTTAGACAATCCTCGCTTTAGCACGTTCAACATATTTTGAAAAAACATCCCAGCCATGGTAACCACCATTGACCAGCTTGCGAACCC
>JBCCRZ010000138.1:0-11160 GCA_039200855.1 Cyanobacteria bacterium P01_D01_bin.44
ACGCACCTAGCCACTATGGCCCCTAACCAACCCTGCCAATCTTGCTGCCATAGGTTACCTTTGGAATTTAATGCCAAACCTGGTCAGCCTCCGACTGTCGCAGCGTCCAGCGTCATCCTAGCACGCCCAAAGTTGGCCAAAAAAGGAACTAAGAAAGTGGGTCAAAATCGTTATATCAAGCCATTTTGAAGAGAGCACAAAGCCCTTCACTTTGCGCCTTCTACTGAGCTGCTGTATGCAACACTAATCTGCAGCATGCATGTGCAAAACTGTGAACACTCCCATCCTTCCTCGTCATGTCATCACGCTCTACCACCGCTGAAACCGTCGTTACTAAATCCAACGGTGCCGGACTAAATACATTTGGCGGCGTCTTTACCCCCTCTATTTTGACCATTTTGGGGGTAATCATGTACCTCCGCTTTGGCTGGGTTGTGGGTCACATGGGGCTGTGGCAAACCCTGCTGATCGTGACGATCGCAACCTCTATTACCTTCATTACCGGTCTCTCAATTAGCGCCATTGCCACCGACCAAGTGGTACGCGCGGGCGGTGCCTACTACATGATTAGTCGCTCCCTCGGGATTGAAACCGGCGGTGCCGTGGGGTTGCCCCTATACTTTGCCCAGGCCTTTTCGGTGGCGCTTTACACCATTGGTTTCGCTGAAAGCGTGGTGAAGGTGTTTGGGGGCAGCCAAACCCTGGTGGCGCTGATTACGACTCTGTTAGTCACGGCGTTGGCTCTCAAATCAGCCGAAATCGCCATCAAAGCTCAATATTTCATTATGGCAGCGATTGTCCTATCGCTGATCAGTCTGGCGTTTGGTCATTCGGTTACCCCAACTGAGCTGCCTGTGCCTGAGGAGCCAGGGTCGGTGGGATTTTGGGCCGTGTTTGCGGTCTTTTTCCCAGCGGTCACGGGCATTATGGCCGGGGTCAACATGTCGGGTGACCTCAAGGAACCCTCTAAATCCATCCCCACCGGGACCCTGGCCGCCGTCGGTGTGGGTTATGTCATCTATATGTTGATTCCGTTGTTGCTGTTTTGGCGGGTTGACGCCAATACTCTGGTGGCGGAGGAGCTGGTTATGCAGCGGGTCGCGTTTTGGGGCCCGTCCATTTTGCTGGGGGTTTGGGGAGCCACCCTCTCCAGTGCGATTGGCAGTATTTTGGGCGCACCGCGGATTTTGCAGGCCCTTGCCCGAGATGGCATTTTGCCCAAGCGCCTCCGCTGGCTCGGCCAGGGTGAGGGGCCTAGTGATGAGCCCAGGCTGGGAACGCTTTTTACCCTTGGAATTGCTCTGGCGGTCGTGGGTCTGGGTGATCTAAATCTAATCGCACCGGTTCTCTCGATGTTTTTCTTGACCACCTATATGGTGCTCAATGTCGCCGCAGGCATCGAAGCTTTTTTACAAAGCCCATCCTATCGACCTACCTTTAAGGTGCCCTGGTATGTCTCTATCTTGGGGGCGCTGGGGTGCATTGTTGTGATGTTTTTGATCAACGCAGTGGCCACCGTGATGGCTGCGCTGATCGTCTTGGGGGTCTATCTCTGGCTTGAGCGTCAAGAAATCCGCACCACCTGGGGCGACGTGCGCCAGGGAATATGGCTTTCGCTGCTGCGGGTAGGGTTGTTTAATATCGACGATAGCCCTGACCCCAAAAATTGGCGACCCCACCTGTTAGTGCTGTCTGGGGCCCCCACAAAACGCTGGCACCTGATCGAAATGGCAACAGCGCTGACCCACGGTCGCGGCCTCGTAACGGTCGCAAGCGTCTTGCCCAGCGGCTCCCGCGATCTCGCCCAGCAAGAAACTATGGGCAATACGATTCGAGAATACCTGGAGCGCAAAGGTATTCAAGCCTTTGTCAAATTGATCGCAGCCCCGGATCCTTTTGCTGGCGCAGAGCAACTCATCGAAGCCTATGGGATTGGCCCCCTGGTCCCCAACACAGTTTTACTGGGGGATACCGAAACATCTGATCCAGAGATTCAGCAGCGGTATTACAACATCATTGCTAAATGCCACCAGGCCAAACGCAATGTGATCATTTTTCGCAGCCAGTCTGACACGATTGAAGCGCTTTATCGCCGCCAACCTAAACGCATTGATGTTTGGTGGGGTGGGCTTCAAGCCAACGGGGGTCTAATGCTAATCCTGGCTTATTTGCTGCGCAGTAGCTGGCAGTGGCGCTCAGCTGACATCTATCTAAAACTGGTCGTCTCGGATGAAACCGCCGCCCAAGCTGCTGAGGCTAACCTTGAAACCTTGATTGAAACAGTGAGAATTGGAGGGGCAAAATCAGAGGTGATCGTCGCAGGCAAACGTCCTTTTGAAAATATTCTAAAAACCTCTTCGGCTGGAGCCGATATTGTCTTTATGGGCCTGGCGACACCGGGTGAGTCCTTTCCGAGCCAATATCGGGCTTTGCAAAATAGAACGACGGCCTTACCTCCCACCATTTTTGTATTGGCGTCAGAAGAGCTGGCTTTTTCTGAGCTGTTGCAAAAAGACTAGCAACCTGAATCAAAATTACTCAACTACCCGCAGCCGTCCCTGGGTGAGGGCGTCATAAATCTGGTTGATCAGCATTTTGTCGTTAGGGCTAATATTACCCCCTGCAAACATTGACATCAGCACATGCTGATCGGTGCGGGTAATGCGGCGGGTCGCAAAAATCTTGGCGACCATTTCTTCAACGGATGTCATAGTCATACGGGTCATCAGCGGGTTGGTTAGGTAAGTTATTGAGTCTATATACATAAATTTATAAGGTTCGATTTGATACAGCATCAGTGATCTATCGTATTTACGGGTGCTGTCAGATTTCCGCATTACGTACGCAGAACCACAAAAAAGAAGGGTCCACAGCGACCCTTCTTTTTGTTTGTTAGGCAAAAAGCTCGCCAGTTAAGCAACCCTTCAACCCGACTATGGACTGTGTCTCATGTTGGCACTTAAACGAGTTTAGGTACCTTAAACAGCGGCCAACTCAGGGGTGGGGCGTTTGCTATTGCGAATGCCGCTAATCGCTGCTGCATAGTCATTGGTATTGAAAACAGCCGAACCCGCCACAATGGCATTTGCCCCCGCTTCTAAGACCTGCCAGGTGTTTCCTACCTTGAGCCCCCCATCTACCTCAATCCAGGGATCGAGCCCCCGCTCATCGCACATTTGACGCAGCTGACGGATCTTGGGCAGCACTGCGGGGATGAACTTCTGGCCACCAAAGCCGGGGTTGACGCTCATGATCAAAACCAGATCGCAGACCTCAAGCACATGCTCGATCAGCGTCAGCGGGGTAGCAGGATTGAGGACAACGCCAGACTGCTTACCCAATTCGCGGATTTGGCACAGGGTGCGATGCAAGTGGGGAGATGCGTTGTGCTCGGCATGCACAGAGATAATATCTGCGCCTGCTTCGGCAAAGCCTTCGACATATTTCTCAGGCTCGACAATCATCAGGTGAACATCGAGGGGCTTTTGGGTGAGCGGACGAATGGCCTTGACGATCAGGGGACCAATGGTGATGTTAGGGACAAAGCGACCATCCATTACATCAACGTGAATCCAATCTGCACCTGCTGCGTCGGCAGCCTTGATTTCTTCGCCCAAGCGGCTAAAGTCAGCAGACAAAATCGAAGGGGAAATAACAACAGATTTCTGAGATTGGGTTTGCATGGTGGGACAGCCTCCTGCGATCGCAAATAATTGTGTATATCGTAACAAAATCTTTAGACTCAGCTCAAATTCCATAAAATATCTAGTTTGAGTGCCATGACATCTCAAGCTCAGTTTGAGATGTCCCCCGTCACTGACAACCGAAGGAAACCCATAAGACCAAGGGATTGCGCTAAAGTTGCTGTTAATGGCCTTTTACTCTTTTAATTAGCAATGCAGCAACTTTGGCAAAAGCTACCCAAACGAATCGGTGCCCTCAGTGGTGGACTGGGTTTAGCGGTAGGCTTACCCGCCTTGGCATTATCAACATCGGTGGGAGCGGACGGGATCGATGCCCTCAGGCTGCATGCAGAACCTTACAACCTGACCGGTCGCAAAATTGCCATTGGCCAGGTCGAGATTGGCCGCCCCAGCGTCTTTGGGGTCGACAAAATTGCGCTTGAAAATATGCCCTTTCAGGTGGCCCAGGCCCTGCAGCTAGAAAGCCACGGGGCCGCAGATGAGTTTGTTGACCCCCACGCCACCAATGTGGCCAGCGTCATGATCTCCCAGGACAAATTTTTGACCGGGGTTGCTCCCGATGCAGTGCTTTTTTCAGCCGCCGTTGGCCCCCTCAATGAGTTCTCAGGTCAGCCAGAAGAGTGCATTACAACCCAGGCCGTTGCCCTCCGCAACAGCGGCGACGTGCGTGCCATCAACTTTAGCTTTGGAGAGCCGCTGATTCGAGATCCGCGCCCCGAGGCCATCTTAGACGGCAATGCCTTACTCACCCAATGTATCGACTGGTCTGAGCGGGTTCACGATGTGCTCTACGTGATTGCCGGTAACCAGGGTGGCGGCGGGATTCCTATTCCCACCGACAATTTCAATGGTATCAATGTGGCCTACTCAACTCGCGTGGATGGCCGCTTCGTCAAAATTGATTTTGCCAACCTGAGCAGTGAGCCCACCTTTAGCTCGCCCCGTAGCCCTGCCCCCGAGTCGAATGAAGGGGCCAGGCGGTCGATCAACCTGGTGGCCCCAGGCAGCGAGATTGAAATGTTTAACCCCGACGGTCAACGCACTGTAAGCAGCGGCACCAGTTTTGCCGCGCCCCATGTGGCTGCGACTGTGGCTTTATTACAAGAATGGGGCGATCGCAAGATTCGCGAAGGTGCCCCAAACTGGAGTTTAGATGCTCGCAAACCGATGGTGACCAAAGCAGTCCTCCTCAACGCCGCAGATAAGCTGCAAGATACCGGTGATGGGTTGCGACTGGGGATGGGCCGGACACTGCTAGACGAGGCCAATCTTACCTGGGTAGAGTCAGATGCCTATGCAGATCCCACCATTCCCCTCCACGCGGAGTTAGGCACTGGCCATCTAAATGCCTTTCGGGCATACCAGCAATTTAATAGCGGTCAATGGTCATCAGCGTCCCCTGTGCCCGCCATTGGTTGGGACTTGAGCACAGTAGAGCTAGACGGCGCGACTTATCAGGACTATGTGATTGAGCAGCCCTTACAGGCCGACAGTTATTTTTCAGCCACCCTCAGCTGGGAACGGTATGTTGAACTCAACGACAGCAATGGCAATGGACTGTTCGATGTAGGCGAAGCGTTTAATGGTCAAGATCTCAACAACCTCGACCTTTACCTGATGCCCGCCGATGAGACGGATATTAGCAAGAGCGTTTGGTCATCGGTCAGTGCGGAAGACAGCCTTGAGCATATTTTTTACCTCATTCCTGAGACAGGGCGATATAAGCTACGGGTCGTCTACCACGAGTCGGCCAATGGAGAGACTAGCCAACCCTATGCCCTAGCCTGGTGGGCCGCCCCAGTGACTGCCGCCGCCCCAGCGTCTACAGACGATACATTTACAGACGATACGTCTACGGATGATAGCCTGATGCCCTAGCCCCTTTCGCACCGAAAGCCGATGTGTAGACAAAAAGGGCGAACGACGGGACTCGAACCCGCGAATGGTGGAACCACAATCCACTGCCTTAACCACTTGGCTACGCTCGCCATAAGCGTTTCTGATTATAGCATCTCAGCTCGGGGCGTTGAGATTATTTTTCGAACAGAACTAAATCATCCGTGTCCCTAAGTCAAAGCATCGTAGGTGTGTAGGGAGGTATCAACTTGGGTTTACTAAAGAAAGCCAGCGGCATTGTACTGGTCGCAGGGTTCGTGGCTCTAGCCGTGACTAATCCAGGGCCAAGGGCCTATGAAACGTTTGCGATCGCACAGCTAAGCCAGTACGTTTCGTCCACAGTTTGCGAGGAAATTCCTGGCAATTTGAATCAGGTGTTGCAGAATCCCTGCTCAAGGTTGTTAGACAATAATCATGAGGAGGTTCGTCAATTGGTCAGAGAGCAAACTAGCCGCTCCAACTTCGTCCTGTTTAGTCTGTACGAAACTCGGCTAGCAGTGCCTGGGCTGACTGTTTTGCCTGCCTATGAAGTTAAAGCCTTGGGCATCGGTCGAAACTTCTTTGTATACCAGGCGGGGCAGGTTTAGGTTGCTACTGACTAACTGACTGTTAACAGTTGAGACGTGCGGGGTTTGACCCCCTTGAAAACATCTGAGGGCACTTTGCTAAATAGAATCATGCCCACGACTCAATCTAGAAGACTGCACAGAGCGCTGATACATATGATCTGTATAGGCTGTATTGATACATAGGATTTTTATTGATACACAGATCCTATGTGGAGTAAATCCTGAATATTTACTAGTGTTAGAGCTGTGCTCCCTGATTTTCCCTTAAGTATTAAATTGTCCCCTTTAGTATCACTTTAAACCTGTGGTAGTATCTACGGCTTATCTTTTAATTGCCCACGGCAGCCGGGATCCTCGGCCCCAAGCTGCGATGAATCGTTTAGCCCAATTAGTGCGTGAGCGATTGAAAAAATCTAATGCTGCCTCCCTAGTGAGGGCTAATGGCACACGGTCAACCAGCCCTCTGTCAACTAGCTATCAATCAATGGGGAGATTCCATTCTGGGCCCTATTCTGGGCCCTATTCGGCGGCTCGCCCGTGGGTACCCCAGGTTGCCAGCACAGCTGTGGTTGAAAGGGTCCGAGGAGAGCTGGATATGAAAACTCTAGAGCGAACCCGCACAGCACTTCATGGGGCCATTGTGGCCTCTCGGTTGTCTGAACGGGTTGGAGGTCGGGTTCTAGTTGGGACGGCTTGCCTTGAAAACAGCCCATTAACGCTGCATGAACAGATTTGTGAATTTGGCCGTCGGGTTAAAGCAGCTGGTATCGAGCAACTTAAGCTGGTACCGCTCTTTTTAATGCGAGGTGTCCACGTGATGGAAGATATCCCGGCAGAGGTATCAGCGGCACAACAGTCCCTTGGGGAAGGGTTGGAGCTAAGTTTGTGTCCGCATCTGGGTAGCCATACAGGTATGACTAAGCTGTTGTCGCAAAAGATGACGGCCTTATCATCTGATGGGCACTTGCTGGTTGCCCATGGCAGTCGACGCCCCAAGGGCAATCGCAAAATCGAATCCCTGGCTAAAGGCCTGGGGGCCACCGTAGCCTACTGGTCAACACCACCTGATGTAGAAACCCAGGTCGTTAACTTAATGCAGCAAGGTTGCCAAAGACTGGTTATTCTGCCCTATTTTCTGTTCACGGGGGGCATTACTGATGCCATCATCCATCTAACCGAAGAGCTCGCGGAGCGCTTTCCTAAGGTTTGCTTTCGACTGCTGTTGCCATTGGGGGCAACCCCTGAGATAGCCGATTTAGTGGTCGATTTGGTACAACAGCCCAACGTTGACATCCCCTAATTGCAACCATCATGCAACTATCATTAGACGCTGTTGCCCACTAATAGTCTGTCAAAGCTAAGTTTTCGGGGTTGGTGAGTTGGTGAGTTCATCGCGCTGGTGAGTACGCTGGCGCAGGTGAATAGGTGAGCTGCGCTGGTGAGGGAGTGAGGTTGAATTTTATCCGTAGCCCTATCCGTAGCCATTGCATCAGATTTAGCGGCATAATTTTGATTGAATGATGTCAAATGTATTGTCGGCTACACAAGGATGCCTTTGTCTTCTGCGACGAGCGGCTTATCAGCTGCGTTTGGGAAAGTCTATTTAGTAGGTGCGGGACCAGGGGATCCGGGCCTGATTACAGTGAAAGCCAAGGCTTTACTGGAATGTGCAGATGTGGTCATCCATGATGCCCTGGTGAGCCCGCCGATTTTAGCGATGATTAACCCCCATGCGGAAGTAATTGATGCTGGCAAGCGGCGGGGGCGTCACTCTCTCAAGCAAACCGAAATCACTGCGCTGCTTCTAGAAAAAGCCCAGGGCCATGGCTCGGTGGTGCGTCTCAAGGGGGGAGACCCGTTTGTGTTTGGGCGCGGTGGCGAAGAGATGGCGGAGCTGGTCACGGCTGGGGTCGAGGTGGAAGTGGTGCCGGGTATCACCTCAGGTATTGCCGCCCCAGCCTATGCGGGTATCCCGGTAACCCATCGTGGCTATAGCTCTTCGGTGACGTTTGTGACGGGGCATGAGGCCGTCGGTAAATATCGTCCCCAGGTCAATTGGGCAGCCCTGGCCCAAGGGTCAGAAACCATTGTGGTTTACATGGGGGTACACAATCTGCCCAACATCGTCGAGGCGCTGACCCAGGCGGGCCTGGCGGCAACAACCCCCATCGGCCTGATTCGCTGGGGCACCCGCCCTGACCAGGTAGAGCTTGTGGGCAGCCTGGACACCATTGTGCAGCAGGTGACAGAGGCGGGTTTTCAAGCGCCTGCGATCGCAGTGATTGGCAACGTCGTTAATCTGCAGCCACTCCTGGCCGAAACCTCCCCTGCCCATGATCCCCGTTGGGCAGACCTCAATCCTCTGGCAAGGCCCGACAAGGCTTCCTAATCCAGGTCTTGGCAAGGCCTCTTGATCCTCCAAGAATCCCGATAAAATAGGGGTCACGGGTCAACCATTCGCCATTGCGCACAGTTTGCGCACGATTTTTTTTGCACAGTTTGCGCAAGACGTTTATGCGCACGACCTTTAAGTGAACAGTTCCCTTTAAGACTTGGCTACTGATATCAGCGATACCATTGCGTTATCCGTTAACACCTCCGCGCCAGAGCGCCTCGACCGCTGGTTAGCCGCTGCTGTGGAGACGCTATCGCGTAGCCGCATTCAAAAGCTCATTGAGCAAGGGGCGGTCACCCTCAACGGCACAACCTGTACCCATAAAAAAATATTGGTTAGCCCAGGAGATCTCATTGAACTAACACTGCCACCGATAGAGCCGCTAGCCCTCAAGCCTGAGGCCATCCCCCTCGATATCCTCTACGAAGATGACACGCTCGTTATCATCAATAAATCAGCAGGCATGGTGGTGCACCCAGCACCGGGGCACCCCGACGGCACCCTGGTGAATGCAATTTTGGCCCACTGTGGCGATCAGCTAACCGGGGTAGGCGGAGTACAGCGTCCCGGCATTGTCCATCGGCTCGACAAAGACACCACCGGTGCGATGGTGGTGGCTAAAACAGAAGCCGCCCTCCAACACCTACAAGGTCAGATCCAAGCCAAAACGGCACAGCGGGAATACCTGGGGGTCGTCTATGGTGCTCCTAAAACGGAAACTGGCACGGTGAACCAGCCCATCGGTCGGCACCCCAAAGATCGTAAAAGACAGGCCATTGTCCCTGAGAATAAGGGAGGGCGCATCGCCATCACCCACTGGCGAGTTCGAGAACGCTTGGGCAACTACACGCTAATACACTATCAGCTCGAGACCGGACGAACCCATCAAATTCGGGTTCACAGCGCCCATATGGGGCACCCCATTGTGGGCGATCCGCAGTACAGCTCGGGGCGCTCGGTGGGTGTAAACCTTTCAGGACAGGCACTCCACGCTGAGCGGCTGACACTGATCCACCCGGTGTCAGGGGACACAATTGTTGCGATCGCACCCCTGCCGCCAACCTTTGAAACCCTTTTACAGCGACTGCGTCAGCGCCTATAATCCGTCCCCTGATCAGCTGAATCATCAAGCTGCTTAAAACACATACAAAAAAATCGGCGTGCAGCTAGCACACACCGATTTTGAATATACAGAATTGCAGCTGATAAAATTGCAGCTGGCCTGCTCTCAGGCTTAGGACTCTGTGGCGGCAATAGCTGCCGCATTAGCCGCCGCTGCAACTGGGCCTGCGACCTCGAAGCTAACCTTACGGTAGGGCACACTCCTCAGGCTGATATTCGCAGTTCTGACGCCCGAGGACGCATTGCCCCGAGACGATAAGCCACGAGCTAAGTCCATGTAAAGAGCAGGACTGCCAGCGGTGGGCTGCTGCTCTTGAGGGGTGAAACGACGCACCTCTGACTGCCATACGATTTGAGGAAAGCCCAAGATCGAACGATAGTACTCGTCGTAACGAGGGGACTTAATGTTAAACGGCAGCTCACCCGCATCGCGACCGGGTAGTACCCGACGGCGCTGGTAGGGCAACGTATCATAGCCAAAGCTATCTAGATACTCATCACTGTCAAGTAGCTCGTCGATAAAGCCTTCGATACCCTTGGTGGCGACCACAATGGACCACGCAATATTTTCTTGTTTGCTGTAGGTATCCCGACCTAAGACGCGCTGCACCGTCTGCTCTACGAAACGATAGTTGCTATTCATATCGTAGAAGCTCTTACGATAGGTGTTAGAAAGCACCAATCCGCGAACAAAGTCTCTAACAGTGATTTGCCCACTACGGAGCTGCGACTCTAGGAAAGGCTCACGATCGGCCTTAAACGCATGAAAATACATTTGACGATAGGCGGCTTCGATCAAATCATCCATGTCAGAGGCCGACAGAATATTTTGAGTCGAATATACCTTGGGCTTCTCGTCACTGCCCGTTTCATAACCCGTAACCCGCGCGTTCTGGGTAACCGGTGCATAACTCAACAAAGGAATCGCCACTTTGTGAATCTCCAGTAATTTTAGGAAAATTTACAAACTTTAATCCTAATCATAAAGGGCTGTGCAACCCTCCACGGGCTTATCTGAGAAAAACATTACAGTCCTTAACATTAGAGCTGGAGGGGCTTTGTCAAGTCTCTTGAGGGGCCTCAAAATTCTGCGAAGCTTGTTGCTGCAAGACCTGCTGCCACTGCTCGGGGGTGTTGCAATTAACTAACATCGACGACGGCGCAGTCAATGGGGTAATCGACGGGGTCATTGATGCTGTCGCCAACCACCGCTGAAAAGACCGGGTACCCTGCTCAATCGCCCCCTCAAGATTGGCAAGAACCGTCCGACG
This sequence comes from Cyanobacteria bacterium P01_D01_bin.44, assembly GCA_039200855.1. Taxonomy (GTDB): domain Bacteria; phylum Cyanobacteriota; class Cyanobacteriia; order Phormidesmidales; family Phormidesmidaceae; genus SIO4C1. The sequence goes on from JBCCRZ010000138.1 coordinate 10,958, forward strand.
ATAAAATCCACAAAGGGGCTCCCACCCTTTATGGGATCGGGGTAAGGCTGCGATCGCAGCCGCTGGCAAAGTTGCTAACTGAGCCTGCCACTGTCGCAGCACAGCCACCTCTAAGCCCGGCAAATCGCAGGCCAACAGCAACACCCAATCGGCCTTGATACCCCGTTGATTGAGCTGTCGCAGGCCTTGGGCAAAGCCCACCA
>JBCCRZ010000139.1:0-11145 GCA_039200855.1 Cyanobacteria bacterium P01_D01_bin.44
CCTCCGACTCGAAATGTGGTCAACTCCGCCAGTGAAAACCGGGGTTTGGCAACGCAGTCGCGGGTCAGTTGTTTTTCGGTGTTCATTGCAATGAGCGAGACGTCGGGACTATGCGTTAGAGAGGACTTCTACCCCTGGGCGAGTCTTAACGCCATCCATGACATCAGGGATGATGCGGTTGAGATTACCGGCGGTCAAAAACAGGGCAATATCACCCGGCCTTAGGATATCAGCCAGTTTACTTTGAATATCCTCTAGAGTTGGCTGGTAGTCTACCTGGCTATGGTGCTGGGCGATGGCATCGGCGACCTGTTGGCCGCTAATCCCATAATGGTTGGTTTCGCTGGCGGCGTAGATGTCGCTCACAATCACCTGATCCGCATCGCCAAAGGCGCTGGCAAACTCATCGAGCAGGGTGGCTGCGCGACTATAGCGATGGGGTTGAAAGATGGCGACAACTCGACGCTCTACGCCGGAAGGGAGAACTTCAGTGCTCTGCAACCGGGCTGCTGCCAGGGTGACTCTAATCTCGCTGGGGTGGTGGGCATAGTCATCAACAAAGAGGATATCGTTGTAAAACCCCCGCCGGTCAAACCGTCGTCTGGCCCCGCCAAAGGTTGCCAGGGCATCTGCGATCGCATCAAACTCGAGAGCGACCAGTCGACCCACCGCCACTGCTGCCAGCGCATTGCTCAAATTGTGTAGACCCAATTGGGGAATATGTAGCTGCCCCAGCAGGGTCCCCCGCTCCCAAATGTCAGCGATCATACCCTGGGGGCTTTGTCGAATATCTTGAGCGATGTAATCAGCGCCAGAGTTGGGGAGCAAACTGTAGGTGACTGTGGGGCTTAGCTCAGACTTAATCGTGGGGCAATCGAGGCAACCCACCGTAATCTGACACTGCTTAGAAAAGGCCTTAAAGATATCGACAACCTCATCCAAGGTGCTGTAATGATCAGGGTGGTCAAGCTCGATGTTGGTAATCACCCCAATGTAGGCCGATAGCTTGGCGAGCGAACCATCCGACTCGTCTGCCTCAGCCACCATGTAGTCGCTCTGGCCCACGTAAGCATTGCCCTGCCACTCACCCACCTCTCCCCCAATGACAATCGTGGGGTCAACGCCGGTTTTAACCAGCAGGTGGCCCACCATGCTACTCGTGGTGGTTTTACCATGGGTGCCTGCCACCGCAATGCCTTTATATTCAGCCATTAGCGCCGCTAAAATGTCGGATCGATGGAAGATAGGACATCCCAGCTCAACCGCTGCCCGATATTCGGGGTTGTTGGGATTGATCGCCGTTGAGCAAACCACCTGCGGAAGTTGCGATTTTTCCAAGAGGGCGACGGCGGTTTGAGCGAGCCACTGACCCTGATGGTTGCTTACGCCGTTGAATTGAGATGGATGGTCTGATTCACTAACCTCGGGATGGGGGCTGATTGCCGCGCCATGGGTAAAAAAAGACAGGTTAGCAGCGTCCTGGGTCCAGAAAATATGCGCCCCATTTTCCTTCAATCTCTGAGTAATGTGGCTTAGCCGCAGGTCTGAACCTGACACGGGCAATTTGCGTTTTGCCAGGACATAAGCCAGCGCAGACATGCCTATTCCACCAATGCCGATGAAATGGAACGGCCTGCCGCTGAAATCTACAGAATTCAGCATAATTTCTTCCTCAAACACCACACCACAGCCATATCAGGCGTATCATAACAGGAATCCTTAAAATGGCTAGAGACTTTATGCCTACCCCCGCAAGCTAACTCTGCCAGCCAATAGCGGGCAAGCGAGTCTCGAGATAAGCATGCCTGCTAAGCCATTTAAAGTACCGGTTTGCCTGAAACATCTTTACCTTATTGTTCAGCCCATAAGCGCCCTGTCCCGGATGTCGTCAGGTGTAAAAAAATACTCTACTCAGAGTAAACCTCGGAGACCACGGTTCAGGTATCGCTAAGAGCGCTGTAACACCTTGCACGCGACACAGACTTTAGCAGAACCCTATGAAAACTGAAAGTCAGATAAGAAAACATGGGCTGAATGGCGGATTTTGATTTGGGTAGTTAATTGCTCTGGGCGTATGCATTAGACAAGCTTATGCTTTACTCCTGCGCTAGTCCCTTGGGCGCTTGCTCAAAGGTGGGGGAAGACAGCGGCTTTCAAAGTGATCCCCATTTGATCACTTTGTCGCAGGGACGCTCATCTGCGCGGCTCAATTTCCTGATATGATTGTTTCGTTTATTAAAACCTAACTTGACTCGATTTACGACAGAGGGTAAGCGCAGTGATTAGAGTAGCAATCAATGGTTTTGGCCGCATCGGACGAAACTTTTTACGGTGTTGGCTGACACGGGACGACAGCCAGTTAGATATTGTTGCCATCAACAACACATCTGACGCAAAGACGGCCTGCCATTTGCTCAAGTACGATTCACTACTTGGGCGTTTAGATGCAGACATCAGCTACGATGACGACACTATTAAGGTAAACGACAAAGTCATCAAATGCTGCTCCGATCGCAATCCTAACAACCTGCCTTGGGGAGCCTGGGATATTGACTTGGTCATCGAGTCGACCGGGGTTTTTGTGAGCGAAGAAGGGGCTGGTCGTCATCTTCAGGCAGGGGCTAAGCAGGTTTTGATTACGGCTCCTGGTAAGGGGGGCAATGTTGACACTTATGTCATGGGCGTCAACGACAGTGATTATGCCCACGGTAAAAATAAAATCATCAGCAACGCCAGCTGTACCACCAACTGCCTGGCACCTGTGGTCAAGGTGCTCCATGACAGCTTTGGCATCATCAAAGGCACCATGACCACTACCCACAGCTACACGGGTGACCAGCGGATTTTGGATGCCAGCCACCGCGATCTGCGTCGAGCCAGGGCTGCGGCCATCAATATTGTGCCGACTTCGACGGGGGCAGCCAAGGCGGTGGCTCTGGTGATTCCTGCCATGAAGGGTCGCTTAAACGGGATTGCTATGCGGGTGCCAACCCCTAACGTATCCGTGGTTGATCTGGTCGCTCAGGTTGAGAAGAAGACTATTGCCGAAGAGGTCAACGCAGCCTTCAAATCGGCGGCAGCAGGCTCCATGAAGGGTTTCTTGGGCTACACTGAGGAGCCGCTGGTGTCCATCGACTACCGCAAGACTGATGATTCTTCGATTGTGGACTCTAGCCTGACCCTGGTCATGGATGGCGACATGGTCAAAGTGGTTGCTTGGTATGACAACGAGTGGGGCTATAGCCAGCGCGTTGTAGACTTGGCTGAGTTGGTGGCTAAGCACTGGCCTGGTTAAGCATCATCCACGACACTCCCTGACGTATTGTCAAAATTTCGAGAATAAAGGGCTTTTGGCTAGGTTGCCAAAGGCCCTTTTTAGATCAAATCCGCCTTTGCCTTAACCCAACTGAGGGCAGTCTCGGCGGAGTCAATGTACCCTTCTGCCTGGGCCAGCTCTAGCGCTTTAAGCAATTCGCCAATGTGGGGGCCAGGTTTGAGCACCAGATGCTGCATTAGGTCGCGCCCCGTGAGCAGTGCCTGGGGATGGGCAATGGGGTCATCCGGGGTCAGATATTGGGCAGTCAGCGCGTCGATGATTTCCCAGGGGATGCCCTGGGCTAGCCCCACCAGGGCCACCGCTGGAAAACTGCTGCCGACAGCTTTAAAGAAAAAGAAGCGATCGCAACGGTTCAAATGCCCCTTAGCCAGTTTGTCCAGGTAAGGTTGGGCCTGCAAAATTTTGAGGGTGGCCTGGCTCTCACTGCGGCTATATTTTAAGTGAGCTAATTGGGCCTCGGCCTCACCGAGGTGCAATAGCTGGGCTAGCTTAGCAAGTTTTATCCAGCTGCGATAGTGGCCCGGGGGCACCGCTGCCTTCCAGCTCTGGAGCAGGGTTAGGTAGTCAGACTTTTGGCGAAAGGTATAGATGGCCGCATCCACAGCAGCGAGCTGGTTAACTTGGGTTGCGCTGAGGTGGGGCAGCCAGACATCAAAGACGCCGTCCTGCCAGGCTAGTCGCAGACACTTCACACCATTGGGTTGACTCAACAGGGCATCGATCTCATGGCGGACCCGCTCGGCGGCGACTTGCTTGAGACGAGGGGCCAGTCGACGAATCGCGGCGCGGGTCTCGCTATCAATGGCAAACTTGAGCTGGGCAGCCTGTCGATAGGCCCTGAGCAATCGCAACGGATCCTCGGCCAGGTTGTCTGAGCAGACCATGCGTAGGGTCTGATGTTTAAGATCTTCGATGCCGTTGAGGGGGTCGATCAGGGCGTTAGTCTGGGGATGGTATGCGATCGCATTAATTGTAAAGTCCCGGCGCTGCAAATCGGTCTCCAGGGTTGGCCCCACCTGCTGAGCAAAGTCAATGGTGGCGTGCTCAAAGACCGCTCGGGCGATTTGATTTTCGGCATCTAAGACGACGAAACCGGCATGGTAGTGCTTGGCAATGGTGCTGGCCAGGGAGATTGCCCCCTGGGGCAGCACAAAGTCTAAATCCAGGTAATCTGCCTGACGATGAAGTAAAGCATCGCGAACGCTACCGCCCACCAAATGAGCTGCCTCAGGCAGCCAATCAAGGCTAAATGGCCAGGTTTTAGGAGATAGGGCGGAGGCCATCGGAACGGCGTTTAATGAGGCAGTGTCTAAACAGAGATTTTGCGATCGCAAGATAAAAAATTAGCAAACAGCGGGCACCCCCGGTCGCCTACTTCTCTTTCTAATGGAGAAGCTTATGACTAAGCGCGCAGCTTTTCATTTTGCAACATTGACCCGTCATCTGAGAAGAGCTTTCCTTGAGTTGCGCTACATTAGCAGTGTAACGAGGCGGTTATGAGGACGCTGCAACATGTGCATATGCGTAAATTGCCACTATGTCGATCGCTGCATCACCTACAACGCGGTTGAGACCAACCATCAACAACCTCACCTCACAGACCATCCTGACTTTGAGCCGGTCAATCCGACCATCAATGCCAACATCATGCCTCCCAAGGTCTACGTGGAGGGTGATCGGATTGTGCAAGACGGTGACTTTGGCTTTGAGTACGACGTGATCGGCTGTGATAGTTTTCAAGCTGAGATGGGCAAATGGGCGCGATTGCGACCGGGAGAGGCGGTTCCAACATAGTACGCATCAAGCTTAAAATTTCGGTTAGGCGAGTGGGTGAGTGGGTGATGAGGTCTTTACTACTCACCAGCGCAGCGTACTCACCCATCAAACCCGAATATTGAACATTGACGGACTACTCATTGCTCAAGCATCAGGAGTGCTCAGGCATCAGGAGTGATGTAATCTACCACCGACTTCAGGGTAAACACCGCAGACCTCCCCTCCGCTATCGAGCCCACATCGCTCAGCTCGGCTGGCGGACCTAGGCCGCGGGCTCCCCCTCAGGGAAGCCGTCCAGGTTTTCGTTTAAACTATCAGGTCCCTCCGCTAAAGTAGCTTAATGGACAGACTCGTCACTGACGATGGCTTGTCCTCTGCTAGCAACCTTATATACCTAGCGCCTCTACCTGATTTATATGATGATTACATTGCTTATTTTGCTCGCCGCGGTTGGCATTTTAGTATGGGGCTTTGTCAGGTCACGTCCCTACGGCCAGTTGGGGCTTTTAGCCTGGTTGCAGTCGGTGATTTTAATGGTGCCCTGGCTGCTATTTTTTGGGCTGTTTGCCATGGGGGTATATCTCAACCTGGCCGGGGTGCTGATTTTGGTAGTGCTATCGACCGGGGGGTACATTTGGTTGGGCCGTCAGCTGCGGACCTTGGGGGGGCATGCACAAATGGCTCAGCAAAAGCTAGCGATCAGCCAAACACTGAACCAGACTGACGAGGCTATGACTGAATCCGGTGTGCCTGAGGGTCAAACGGAAACCCAGTCTGATCCATCCGCGACACAGCCCAAAGCGCCAGCTATACCCATTGATGAACCTGCCTTTACCCCCATCCCAGCGGAGGATTTGACTGCCATCGAAGGTATTTTTGGGATTGATACCTTCTTTCGCACCGAGACGACAGCATATCAGTCTGGGGCTTTTTTTCGCGGCAATTTGCGGGGGCAGCCTACCGAGACGGTTAATCAGCTGAGTGCCCTCCTCGAAGACCGGCTGGGCGATCGCTATCGCTTGTTCTTAATTGAGGGTCCAGAGCGCAAGCCGGTGGTGGTGGTGCTCCCAAGCAGTGATGATCCAAAACCCGCCACCACACCCCAAAAAGTTTTGGCTGTGGTGCTTGCGATCGCAACCCTCATCACCAGTCTAGAGACGGGGGGTATTTTGCAAGGGTTTGACTTTTTCCAAAATTTTGGCCGCTGGGGAGAAGCTTTACCCTTGGCCCTGGGGGTCGTCACTGTCTTGACAGCCCATGAGCTGGGCCATCGCTGGCAGGCCCAACGCCATCAGGTCAAGCTCAGCTGGCCTTTCTTTTTTCCCGCCTGGCAGCTGGGGTCGTTTGGAGCCTTTACCCGATTTGAATCTCTGCTACCCAACCGCTCAGTCCTCTTTGACGTTGCCTTTGCCGGTCCTGCGGTGGGCGGACTTGCCTCGCTGCTGTTGCTGCTGTTGGGGCTGGTGATTTCCCATCCTGGCAGCTATTTTCAAATCCCGGCTGAGTTTTTCCAGGGCTCAGTCCTGGTGGGTTCCTTAGCCCGGATTGTGCTGGGCAATGCCCTCCAAGCTGACATTGTTGATGTGCATCCCCTGACCATTGTAGGGTGGCTGGGTCTGGTGATTACCGCACTGAATGTCATGCCCGCCGGGCAGTTGGATGGCGGTCGCATCGTCCAGGCGATTTACGGTCGGCGCGTTGCCAGTCGAACGACGGTGGTCACCCTGATTTTGCTGGCGCTGGTCTCCTTAGTGAATCCGTTGGCGCTATACTGGGCTGCTTTGATTTTATTCTTGCAGCGAGGTTTGGAGCGCCCCTGTCTGGATGACTTGAGTGAGCCGGACGACGCCCGAGCCGGGCTGGCCCTGCTAATCTTGTTCATGATGCTGGCGACACTGTTGCCGTTGACGCCAAGTTTGGCAGGACGGTTGGGTATAGGGTAGAGAGAATTGGATAGATCACCCACTACCCACTACCCACTACCTTCCCCCTTGATCCTGAATTATTTTGGGAAAACTCATTCTTCCTTCAGGAACGCTCGTTACTATGACAGGTAACTGCAGCGTTGGGTTAAATGATCATGCGAAATTTGGGTTTGGTTGGTTTCTCCCTACTGATGATTGGCTCACTGGTAGCCAGTTCATCTGCAATGGCGCAAACGACTTCAAGCTTTGAGGACGTTAGCAACGCATCCCGGTCAGCTCAGGATTTGGGGCCTCAGCAAGAACGTACTCTTAGCACCGAGGACCTGAGTGTGGGCGGCGGGATGCCTTTGTCAACGCCCACGTTTGGATTTTCATCGGCCCCGGTGAGTACTCAATTTATTTATAGTGACTCATTGCCGCTGTCAGGGGCTTATTCGGTGCCAGGCAGATTGACCTGCAACGATCCTAAACGGGTTGAGTTGCTATGTGACGACCTCGATCTTTGACAGGTAACGATCTCTGATAAGACGGCTGACGCTAAGATATTAATGGCGAATTTGAACCCCCAAGCCGGACTCGAGTAATTCGTTTTAAGGAAGTCACGCGTGTTGAAATCTTTGTTTGCCGACTTCAAGATCATCTTTGATCGCGATCCAGCCGCTCGCAATTGGTTAGAGGTGCTGTTTTGCTACCCTGGCCTACAGGCTTTGCTGATGCATCGAGTGGCTCATCGGCTCTGGCATCTGGGGCTACCTTTTGTGCCTCGATTAATTTCTCATCTGGCTCGATTTTTTACGGGCATTGAGATTCACCCTGGGGCCACCATTGGCCAGGGGGTGTTTATCGACCACGGTATGGGGGTTGTCATCGGTGAAACGGCGATCATTGGGGATGATGTGCTGATCTACCAGGGGGTCACCCTGGGGGGCACTGGCAAGGAAAGTGGTAAGCGCCACCCGACCCTGGGCAGTCATGTGGTGGTCGGGGCTGGAGCCAAGGTGCTTGGCAATATTCAGATTGGTAATCATGTGCGCATCGGGGCGGGCTCTGTCGTTTTACGGGAGGTGCCGTCTGATTGCACCGTAGTGGGAGTGCCTGGTCGCGTTGTCTATCGCTCTGGCGAACGGGTTGAGCCACTTGAGCACGGCCGTTTACCAGACTCAGAAGCTGAAGTTATCCGCACTTTGGTTGATCGGATTGAGAATCTAGAACAGCAGCTAGCGGCGATGCGCTCAGCCCAGTCCAATCGGGTTTTGGCAGCAGTTGGGGCCAGCACAAATAATATGCCTGCAAGTAATATGCCTGCAAATAGCGCTGACGCCAGTGGCCAGACTGACTTTAATGGCATCCCTCACAAAGACTGCTGCCGTCTTGAAGACCGTGCCATCGAAGAGTTTTTAGGCGGTGCAGGCGAAGATTTTCTGGGCGGTTCAGGGATGTAGACCAGTTATCTAAAGCCCTGCTCAAAAGCACTGTTTACTTAAAAGCACTGTTTACTTAAAAGCACTGTTCAAGGGTTTACTTCCACTGACGACCATCCACCGTCACTGCTTTGCTGATAGCGATAGCGGTTTTGGGGCCGACCTCGTAACTTAAGGTGATCAACTGAGGTTGGGGTGAGTAGTAGCAGGCAAAAACTGTCAGGGGGGTGGGCCTCGTCAACTAGATCCGGGGCAAAGTTGGTTGGGGCTTCCCTGGGTTGGCCGGGGTAGGGCCAGTAAAATTGTGATCTCGCCGCCTCTGAGATCGATTGCCAATGCTCCAAACGCAAGGTGCTCCCATCTTGGCAGCTCGCATCAATACAGCAAAGCTGGCCGGTTAGGCGGAACTGCTCCCGAGTTTTCGTGAAATACCAGCAGGCTTCTGCCCAAGGTGAGTATTCTAGATGCAGAATTTTTTCGCTGCGTTTGTCTGTGATCATGGTCAGACTGTTAGTCCCTTCCTGAAAGCCTCGAAACACAACGGTCCGATTAGCTGGGATACCGTCAAGACGAACGGTGGCTAGTTGAAAATAGCGGGAATAGGGCTGGGCGCGATTGTGATGCAGTGCCCCTGTGAGGGAAGCGCGCCAGGGAGCAAGGGACATGGGGCTATTTTAGGTTATCGTATGGTGTGAGACGCTGCATCATTGTGACCTATTGCGATTAAATTTTCCATGACTATCACCGCTGTCACGTTGGTTGTGCTAGGCGTAGTGCTGCTGGTTTTTGGGGCAGAGTGTTTAGTCAGAGGTGCCTCTCGATTTGCTTCCATGCTGGGGGTTTCACCACTGATCATTGGCCTGACGATTGTGGCCTTTGGCACCAGTGCCCCTGAGCTTGCTGTGAGTATTCGCGCTGCGTTTGGGGGGCAAGCAGATCTGGCTCTCGGGAATGTGGTGGGCAGCAATATCTGCAACGTTTTATTGATTTTGGGGGCCTCTTCTCTGGTGGCCCCCCTGGTGGTAGCTCAGCAGCTGGTCCGGTTAGACGTGCCGATCATGATCGGGGTTTCTGCGCTCATGTTATTTTTTGGTTTGGACGGCACCATTAGCTCCAGTGATGGGGTGATCTTGTTCACGGGTGGATTGGTGTATACCGTTTTCCTATTGGTTCAGAGCCGTCGCGAAAAAGATCAGGGGGTTCAAGATGAATATGCCCAGGAATATGGCCCCCATCCGTTTTCGTGGCGAAAGGTTGGGAAAAATGCCTTCCTGTTTGTATCGGGTTCAGTGACCCTCGTGGCCGGCTCCCAGTTTCTGGTAAAAGGCGCGGTTGACATTGCGACGGCCCTAGGGGCGAGTGCATTAGTGATTGGGTTGACCATTGTGGCCTTGGGCACGTCGCTACCGGAGCTAGCCACCTCAATGGTTGCTAGCCTACGCGGAGAGCGCGATATCGCTGTCGGCAACGTGGTGGGCAGCAATATTTTCAATATTCTGGTGGTGCTTGGGGCCACCAGTGCAATTGCCCCCGGCGGGATTCAAATCTCATCCGCCGCTCTCAGCTTTGATATCCCGGTCATGGTGGCGGTCGCAGTGATGTGCTTTCCGATCTTTTTCTCAGGCAACCTGGTTAGCCGCTGGGAAGGGGCACTGCTGTTAAGTTACTACCTTGCCTATATCCTTTACCTGTTTTTAGAATCCTCTAACCACAGCAGCTCTGAGGCCTTGGGGAGCGTACTCAAATTTGTGATTGTCCCCCTGACTATTTTGGCATTGTCTTTGATGACCTGGCAGTCCAGACAGTCAAGGCAGAAGGGGCGGGGGATAGAGGATAGAGGATAGAGAGTCGAGGGGCAGGGGCGCAGACGCGGGGACGCGGGGACGCGGAGATAGGGGAGGTAGAGAGTAGAGGGTAGAGAGTAGAGGGGCAAGGGAGCAGGGCAGAAAGGACAACTTAACTTACTACCCACCGTCCATTACCCATTACCCACCACCCACCACCCACCACCCACTACCCACCACCCACCACCCAATTCAACCCCTTCGCCAGCGTGACTGGATCAACCCCTAAAACTGAACGCTGTGCGGCTAGCTGCACTCCTGTTTGGCTATGCCACCAAACGCTGCTTAGGGTAGCGTCGAGGATGGTTTGGGGCCATGCTTTGGGCTCTTGGCCCACGAGCTTTTGGGCGGCGATCCCGCCGAGTAAGCCGGTGAGGACATCGCCGCTGCCGCCTCGGGCCAGGGCTGGGGTGCCGATCGGATTAAACCAAAGCTGACCCTGGGGCGATGCGATCGCACTGCGCGCCCCCTTTAAAACCAGGGTTGCTCCGCTTCGCTTTGCGGCCTGTTGAGCTGCGGTTCCCTTGTCTGTCATGTCGATCTCAGGAAACAATCGTTTGAATTCGCCAGGGTGCGGTGTGATCACCGTCGGGACCAAACGCTTTTTTAAGGTTTCGCCAGGTGAGCCCGTGGCGAGAATATTGAGCCCATCGGCATCCAGCACGAGGGGGCGATGGCTATCGATAACAGCTGTCACGGTGGATTTTGCTTGCTGCGTGAGACCAGGGCCACAGGCAATCACATCGTAGCGATCGAGGTGGATATCCTCCGGGAGCGCCGAGATTCCCCCCTCATCCCCCTCGGTGCAGCCCACCACTAAAGCTCCTGGCAGCTGACCCACC
>JBCCRZ010000140.1:0-11095 GCA_039200855.1 Cyanobacteria bacterium P01_D01_bin.44
GCCGAAACAATGCTGCGGAGCGAATGCCCCTTGTGAAACAATCTGAGGCAGGTAGGTTGCGCCTAACCTGGGTGTGAGCACCTTGCAACCGGGGGATACGGGGGCAGATGTGAGAAAGCTACAGCAGGCCCTCGACCGCAATTTTATCGATGTTGGCGCGTTTGACGGGGTATATGGCTCCGCCACCAGAGATGCCGTTGCTATCTATCAGAGCGAGCGAAGACTACCCGTGACCGGAATCGCTGACAGCACGACGCTTCAAGATATGGGGTTTATCCTACATGGGGTATCCTCCAGAACATTGCCCCCTCCCACACAGGTGCAATCAGCCGTCCCGGTCGAAGTCCGTACGGTTGAGTCGGTTGAATCAAATCCGAGTGACTTGAGGCGGCGACGATTGGCCCCTGGCGACACTGGGGCCGATGTCTCGGCTTTGCAGAGTGCCTTAAATAGCTTTGGGTATAACCTGGTTGTAGACGGGGTCTATGGCGGGGGGACTGCTGATGCGGTCCGGACCTACCAGCGCATTCAAGACTTGCCAGTAACGGGGGTGGCTGACAGCGATACCCTCGAAGATATGGGCTTTAACTTGCCTAGAGAATCTCAAGCTGTGGCGAGCAGTCCTAATGTTGCCTCCAGGGTGGGGGAGCTAAGTCGGGGGCAGTTGGGGCCTGGTGATACGGGGGCCGATGTGCGCGCCCTACAGCGTGCCCTGCGAGACTATGGTCTGCCCGTGACTGTCGATGGTGAATACGGCTCTGGCACGGCCTCGGCGGTGCAGACCTATCAGAGCACGCGTGATTTGCGGGTGACCGGAGTGGCCGACCAAGACACCCTCGAAGATATGGGCTTTGACGTGCCAAACTTTCGCTATATCGCCGCTGTGGTTGGGGACGAGGTTCAACTGGCAGAGGTGCGCAGATTTTTTCCAAATGCGTACATTGATTCGAATGTCGAGGGCGAATTTATTAACATTGGCAATTTTGACACCCGTGATGTTGCCGAGGCTAGAAGCTTTGCGGCCCGCGCCCGTGATTTTGATGCTCGGGTAATCTACAGACGCTCGGGGCTTTTTTAGGTAGAGGGTAGAAGGTAGTGAGTGGTGGGTGACCTGGTTAGAATTGCTCCTATGCAGCAGAATAGCCATATGTCATAACCCTCTACTCCATTACCCAACACCCTCTACCCACTGTGACCATCCCCAATGCTGAGCGCCTTTTATTTACCCCCACTCCCTCCACAGCGGACGCGGTGCCGGTGGTGTTTGCCTTTCCGAATGAGTATAGTGTGGGCATCACCAGCCTCGGCTATCAGGTGATCTGGGCGATGCTGGCCCAGCGGGCCGATGTGCAGGTCAGTCGCTTATTTACTGACTGGCATGAGGCGCTGCCGTCGGCCCCCGAGCTGCTGGGGTTTTCGGTCTCTTGGGAGTTGGACTATATCAATATCTTGAATCTGTTGGAGTCGTTGCAGGTTCCGATTGAGAGTGGATTGCGTACCAACAACAACCCCCTGATTTTCGGCGGTGGCCCTGTCCTCACTGCTAACCCAGAACCCTTTGCTGACTTTTTTGACGTGGTTTTGCTGGGGGATGGTGAGCTGGTCTTGCCCGCCTTTATCGAAACCTATCAGTCGGTGCGCGACCAGCCTCGGGCCGTGAAGCTCAAGGCGTTGGCCCAGGTACCAGGGCTCTATGTGCCGAGTCTATACGAGCCGACCTACAGCGCCCCCGACGGTCCGATCAAATGCATCCAACCCCTCGACGATGCGCCCGCCACCATCCAAAAGCAAACCCATCGCGGCAATCGGCTCTCGACCTCAACAGTGGTGACCGAAAAAGCCGCCTGGGAAAACATTTTTATGGTGGAGGTGGTGCGCAGCTGCCCGGAAATGTGCCGGTTTTGTCTGGCTAGCTATCTGACCCTGCCCTTTCGTCCCGCCAGTTTAGAAGATAGCCTGATTCCTGATATTGAGCGGGGTCTTAAGGTGACCCAGCGACTGGGCTTACTGGGGGCGTCGGTCACCCAGCATCCGGGCTTTGACGACCTGCTCGACTATCTCAATCGCCCTGAGTATGACGATGTGCGGGTCAGTATTGCCTCGGTGCGCACCAACACGGTCAACGAAAAGCTAGCGAAAACCCTGGTTAATCACGATACTCGCTCGATTACCATCGCGGTGGAAAGTGGCTCTGAGCGAGTGCGGCAGGTGGTGAATAAAAAGCTGGCGACTGATGAGATTGAGCAGGCAGCGGTGAATGCCAAAGCAGGGGGGCTCAGCAGCCTAAAGCTCTACGGCATGGCGGGGATTCCCAGTGAAACCGAGGCGGATTTGGAGGCCACTGTGGCGATGATGCTCAGGCTCAAAAAGGCTGCGCCAGGGCTGCGGCTGACGTTGGGGTGCAGCACCTTTGTGCCCAAGGCCCATACACCCTTTCAGTGGTTTGGGGTGAACCCCAAGGCGGAGAAGCGGCTGAAGTTTTTGCAGAAGGAGTTGCTGTCTAAGGGCATCGACTTTCGCCCCGAAAGCTACAACTGGTCGGTCATTCAGGCTTTGATTTCTCGAGGCGATCGGCGACTGAGTAAGCTACTGCTGCTCACCCGCGACTATGGAGATTCGCTAGGCAGCTATAAGCGAGCGTTTAAGGCACTCAAAGGGCAGCTGCCGCCATTGGATTTCTATGTGCATCAGGATTGGAAAACTGAGCAGGTTTTACCCTGGGACCATATTGAGGGACCGCTGCCTAAAGCGACGCTGGTGAAGCATTTGCAAGATGCGCGGCAGTATTTTGAAGGGGCGACTCTGGTGGGCGTTTGAAAAGATTTACTACAAGCCCACCGTCTGCTGATGGTGGATATGTTGATCGATGCGGGCAAATTTCGTAGAGGTGGTGTTGGCATTCACAAGGGCAGCAAAGTTGTTCATGTGGCTCCGCCTGCCAAATGGGTGCCGATCCTCATGGCGGATTTGCTCAACTGGGTCAATACCGCAGATGACCATGCCCTGATCAAGAGCTGCGTGTTTCACTACGAACTGGAGTTTATCCATGCAGTCCAAAGCAGAGATATAAGAAGAGATAACTTTCTACAATACTGGGCAACGATTTAACCCACCCACTGTTCCAAGAGGTTTTTCAGCGCTTCCAGTCGAATAGGCTTACTCAGATAGTCATCCATCCCCGCGATCAGACATTTCTCTCGGTCGCCAGCCATCGCCGCCGCCGTCACGCCAATCACCACCGTCCGCCGGTGCTTGCCTTCTCGCTGCCGCAACTGCTGAGTGGCCTCATAGCCATCTAAAACGGGCATTTGGCAGTCCATCAAGACCAGATCGTAATGTTGTTTTGCCAACTGATCGAGGGCTTTTTGACCATCACTGACCGCATCTGCCTGATAGCCTAGCTTTTTAAGAATCCGCATCATCAGATACTGGTTGGTGATGGCATCTTCTACCACTAAAATTCGGGCGACCACGTTGGCCTCAGCGCGGTGGGGCGTGGGTGAGATGGGCGCAGCGACAGGGGCCTCTCTTGTCTTGGCAACGGCTAACGCGATCGCAAACCAAAAATGCGCCCCCTGCCCCAGTGCGCTCTCGACCTGGAGGGTGCCCCCCATTAACTGCACAATTTTTTGCGAGATGGTCAGCCCCAGCCCGGTACCCGGATACTTGCGAGTGTGGGACCCATCTACCTGGGTAAAGGGTGCAAAAACACGCGCCTGGTCGTTGGGGTCAATGCCAATGCCCGTATCGCGTACGCTAAATCGAAGTGCCCGAGGCTGCTTTTCCGCAGCGGCTTCGTGCCAGGTCACATGAATCGTCACCCGACCCGCTTCTGTAAACTTGATCGCATTGCCAATCAGGTTGGTCAGTACCTGGCGCAGTCGGTCAACCGGCCCCATAAATCGAGCTGGGATGTCGGGTGCGATCGCGGTCACAATAGACAGCTCCTTCGTCATCACCTGGGGTTGAAACAGCTGCACTAAATCTTGGATGACCTGTCTGAGATCAAATTCCGTAGCCGTTAACGTGAGTTCACGGGCCTCTAATTTAGACAGATCTAGAATATCGCCGATAATGCTGATCAGGGTTTGACCGCCCTGGGTAATACACTGTATGTATTCTTGTTGATCGGCATTGATGGGTGTCATTGCCAGCAGTTCTGAAAAACCCAATACCGCATTTAGAGGCGTCCGGATTTCATGGCTCATATTGGCCAGAAATTCACTCTTTGCCCGGTTAGCGACCTCGGCAGCTTCCTTGCTGGCTTTTAGCAGGGTCGCCTGCTGGCTCAGGGCCGCAGTTCGGGCCTCAACCTGTTGCTCTAGGTCCGCATTGAGGGCGGCTAGCTGCTGGTTGGCCTGGCGCAGGGCAAGATTTTGCTGGGTCAGCTGCTGATCTTGAAAATGACTCCGAATCGCTTCTCGGACGGTTAAGCCCAGATCGATCTCATCCCACGGTTTAGGCAGATAGCGATACAGTTTTGCATGGTTAACGGCATAAATGACATCTTTGATCTGGGCCTGTCCCGTCAACAGGATGGTACGTGATTGGGGATAGAGCCGGTGGATCTTACTGAGGAGCAAATGGCCGCCCGTATCCGGTAGCACCTGATCGCAAATCACTACGGGTACAGGGACTTGGGTGCTGGCCAGTTCTTTGAGCAAACTGAGGGCTTCGGAGCCATCTTGGGCCAACTCAATGGTGCAGTCAGTCTCCAAAATCCGACTTAACTGATCTCGCAGGCTCAGCAGCACACTTTGCTCATCGTCAATACAAACAACCGTTGCTCTAGTCATCAAATTGCTCTAATTCCAGCTTGTAAACGGTGCATCTTAATGGCTAATGCTGTATCAGTATTCGCCCCTGAGTTAAAAAATCCTGATAAAATTTGCTGGGATTACCCGCCAAAATCTGGCCGCTCAAGGGGCAACCAAACTCGAAAAACGGTATGCCCAGGCTGACTCTCCACCTCGATCCGACCGTGGTATTTTTCAACAATCCGCCTGACGATATCGAGGCCCAGGCCTGTGCCTTCCCCTCTGGGCTTGGTCGTAAAGAAGGGTTCAAAGATGCGTGCTTGATGCTCTGGCAGAATGCCACAGCCCGTATCACTAACCGTCACCACCACTGCCTGAGCCTGCTGAGCAACGTGAATCCCCAGCTGACCTCGGTAGTTCATAGCTTGCAGCGCATTGTGAATTAAGTTTGTCCAGACCTGCATCAGGCTTTCGGCATCGCAGGGGACATCAGGCACGGGCGCATAGTCTTTGGTTAGCTCAATTCCCCGTTTCAGATGATTTTGGTACAGCGTGAGGACCGCATCAATCCCTTCGGCAACCGAGGCGGTGACATTGTTGGCAACCGCTTGATGGGGATGACCTTTCTGGGTATAGCTTTTCAGCGCAAAAACAATCCTGGCAGCCCGATCAACTGCTGTGCGGATTGTCTGACTGTTGGTGGTCATCATCGAAATGGTATGAGCTGCTTCGATGATCTGATAATTTTCGGGGGTTTGCAGCAAACTTGCCAGGGCATCCAGGTCCGGCAGCGTAACCCCAATTTTGCTGAGCAGGTCGGCCAGGGTCTCAGCCGGTTCAACACCTTGCTCAGAGAGGGTCTTCTGGAGTGTCTTTCTCAACTGTCGTTCTTCTCGAAAAGAACGTATCTGGGCAGGTTTTTGGGTCAGTTTAACCAGGGTACTAAACGCGGTTATTTGCTCAGGGTTTAATTGCAACAACACCCGAGGCAGTTGTCGAAACGATTGCTGCAGGCCAGCAAGCACGTTTTCATTCGCCGCCCGGACGGCCCCGAGGGGGGTATTGAGTTCGTGGGCCACCCCTGCGGTCAACTGACCCAGGGCCGCCATTTTCTCAGTTAGTAGCAGCTTCTGAGTGCGTTCCTGGACTTCTTGTTCCAGGGTACGATTGTAGGTTTCGAGCTGTTGTTCTCGATCAGAGAGGGCAATATTCAAAGCTTCTAACGCCTGGAAAGACTGCTTTAGCTGACCGGCCATATGATTAAAGGCATTGCCTAATTCTCCTAGTTCTTTGGACTGAGTAATCTCGACTTGCTGCGCCAAGTTGCCATGGGCGATTTCCTTAGCAGCTCGGTTGAGCCGTTGGATAGGCTGCGTAATCCAGCGAGTTGTTAGCCCACCGATGACTAAAGAAAAGATTAGCGCACCCACACAGAGCAAAACAGTGGTCCGGATGTTGTCATAAATCTGCCCCATAAAGTCACTTTCAGGAATGGCCATCACCATTAGCCAGTTAAGCCCTCGCTGGTCTTGCAGCGGCATCACCCGAACTAATTGCAACTTGCCATCGAGCTTAAACGATAGGTTTTGGCTGTTTGTAATCTGGTCAAAGCTACCAAACTTCGTCAAGAGATAATCAGCCGTGGCACGGGTGAGCGGATTCCGACTTTGGGTGACGAGCAACCGTGATTGGGAACCACTCTCTTCTGATTCTCTGTATCCCCCATCAAGCGCCAGCTCAGTCGCTTGAGAGTCTGCGATCGCAAGCGGTGACTCCGGCGTTGAAATCGCCACAATCTCTCCAGACGGCTCCACAATAAAAACCTGTCCCGAGGCAGTGATATTGAGTGATCGTAGAAAATGATTGATCTGAGCGAGATTCAGGTCGGTTCCCAGGATGCCTTGGAGAGTACCAGCTCCATCGTAGACAGGCACAACGGCACTCAATTCCAGCAGATTGTCACTTACAGAGGTATGAATAGGACTCCAGGAGTGCTGTTTGGTTGCCATTGCGGCCTTGTACCAGGGTCGCAGTCGAGCATCGTAGGGACGACTTTCGATCAGCTCAGTGCGACGACCGGCCTCGTCGAGCAGATAATTTTGCCGCTCTCCTGCTGTGGATGGATCTCGAACTCTGCTAACCAGGCGACCCTGACTGTCTCGCTTGATCGAGATCACATCTCCCTGAGCATTGCCATAGTAAGCATTGGAGACGAATCCGTGATCGCTAATATGCTGCCAAAAAAACTTTTCTAAGGCCAGGAAGTCGTTAGGATCTAAGGTACCACTGCGGATGCTGGATAGGGTGATGTGATGAAACTCGTGGGGGACTGCTAGATAATCCTGGATTTTTTCCTGAAGGCGATTGCCTATGCCGGTTTCAAGCTCAATAGCGAGTTGATGTATCGCTTGCTGACCCGTGATATACGACAAATAACCGACGACCCCCACGGTGCCCACAATTTGCAGCACAAATGGAACCACCAAAATCGTGCGCAGGTCCACCTGGCTAACGCGACGGACAAGGCATTGAGAGAAACGGTTTAGCAACATGCCAATTGAGCAAAAGTAAGCTTCAGAAACGCTTGAGATGGAGCCACCCTGACTTGAGGCACTAGACTGCTAGTAATTTTTCAAGTCCTTTAGATTTACCGACCTCAATGTCACCTTTCCGCCTGCTTTTCTGAGTAAGGTCAAAGGATCTTCATAAAAGACCACGTATCGTTTGCATCGTCGTATATTTTTCGTCATCGGGTTTGCGCACCCCGAAACAGAGTCGAGCTCTAGCTCCGCATCAGCATCGGTACAGGATTTAAGGACGGAAACGCGATTGCTCAAAAATCAAGCATTTGGAATGTGAACTGCACCCTCATCCAAAGTGAGATCCCAAGCTCCACCTGTCCGAAATGCCGCATCCACGACGTAAGTGTTCTCAAAGAAAGTGTATTCAGCAACCCTTTCACCTTCGAGCCTGATGCGGATGGCGTAGTTGTTGTCAAACTGACGACCGGTTGAAACGGCCCGATAGGAGAGGGCATGTCAGGGATAGGAACGGTTATCGATATGGAAGATACTTAAAGATTTGTCTTGACAAGCCCTTAGTGGACTAGCCATCCTCAGTAGAATGTTAGCCAGATCCCATAGAGTAGGAGAATCTATGCTAAGTAGAGTCGTGCTGATGCGGTCAATCGGGGTCGGTATTTTGAGCTTATCGGCATGGGGGCAATTGGCAACGACCTCTTTTGCTCAAATGGAGATTCGTCCCGACACCACCCTAGGCTCAGAGAGCTCAATCCCAGATGGACAGGGCAACATCAACTTCATTGAAGGCGGTGCCACCCGTGGGATAAATCTATTCCACAGCTTCGAAGAATTTAACATCCGTGCAGGCGAAGGGGCTTTTTTTATCGTTCCCGATAGCGCAATTGAGAATGTGTTCTCAAGGATTACAGGTAATGACCCATCCAATATTGATGGGGTTCTGGGTTCATTGACGAGTCAAGTCAATGGGACCTTATCTGATGCTGATTTATATTTGATGAATCCTAACGGCGTTATTTTTGGCCCAGAGGCCACCTTGAATTTAGGGGGTTCATTAGTGGTGACCACAGCAGATGGAGTCTCGTTTGGGGAACAAGGCAGTTTCGACGCGTTTAATCCTGATGCCCCGTCCCAGCTGCTCTCCATAAACCCCTCTGCATTGTTGTTTAGCCAATCACAGACCCCTGACATACAGAGCTTTGCTCAGAGTTTAACATTATCACCCGGTCAAGGCATCACCCTTCTAGGCGGGGATGTCAGTTTCCAAAACAGTAGCATTAATGGCTCCTTTGGCAGTGAGATTGAAGTTGGGGGGCTTGCTGGAGCTGGTCGCGTTGGGCTGGAGCAGGTATCAGGGATCCCTCGACTCACCTTTGAGACCGAGAGCCCAAGGGGAAACATTAGTTTAGATGAGGGGTCTAGTTTTGCTCTAACAGGTGACGGCAGGGTAAGCCTCTATGCCCAGAATTTAGACATTGACAATGGTAGTCGCATATTTTCTTTCCTATTTTTAGTACCCGGTCTTGGTGAGACACAAGGAGGAGATGTCATTATTGATGCACAAGGCGAGATTACGATTGATAATGATAGCTTTATAATTAGCGCCCTCGTAGGTGACGACCCTTCAGGCGATCTCACGAATAGTGGAAATATAGAAATCGAAGGTCGCTCACTGAGCGTGAGTAATGGCTCCAATATTGCCTCAGGCAGTTTTGGTCGAGGGAATGCAGGAAATATTGACATTGAGGTAGCAAATTCTATTGCAGTTTCTGGAAGAGACCTGGACGGAAATTCTAGCGCCATCGGTAGCCCGACAGGTTCAATCCCTGGTTTCCCTGGGTCAGGTAGTGGCGGCAGTGTTAACCTAGGTGCCGATACGATCTTTTTAACAGATGGTGCTGGCATATCAGCTCGCAATGAATCTGACACAGGTGATGCCGGTAGCATCAATATTGTTGCATCAGATAGTTTATTGATGAATGATGGCGCATTTCTTGGCACACAGACAATTGGACCAGGTAACGCTGGACAGATTGATATCCAAGCACAAAATATTCAGCTGAGAGACGATGCATTAGTTGAATCCGCAACTTTTGGTCAAGGAAGGGGTGGAAATATTGATATTATGGCTGATCGATTAATTGCCCAAAACGGTGGGCAAATTTCAGCAGGCTCTGGCAGAGAAAATGTCCCAGGTAACTTTGGCAGAAGTGGAGACATTCAGATCGAAATCACGGATTTGCTTGAACTAGATGGAGACGGCGTACAAAATCGTAGTGGCATCTTTGCCGAGACATCCAGTTTTAGCCGTGCTGGCGATCTCACCATCAATACAGGTCGGCTGATAGTCAGGAATGGGGCCGCCGTTTCGGCGAGTGCTGCGGGCAGTGGGAGTTTAGGGGGTGATTCTGGCATCCTCACCATAGTTGCTGATGAGTCAATTGACGTAGTTGGCAATGGTTTGCGAAGCAGCGCTTTAGTCACTGAAGCAAGCGGAGTTGGAAACGCTGGGGATTTATTTATTACGACCAATCGTCTTGCTGTCCGTGACGGTGGGGTGATCACATCTGCAACGCTTGGCCGAGGCGATGCCGCAGATATTCAAATTAGTGCTTCAGATATGAGTATCAGTGGTGTTGGCACAACAGGCTCCCCCAGTGAGATTTCTTCTCGGGCTGAGCTTGGCGCAATTGGACGAGGCGGGGATGTGCGCATCCAGACAAACACGCTCAGTCTTGAGGATAGTGGCCAAATTTCGGCAGCTTCATCCACACAAGATGTTGCAGGTAATATTTTCATTGATGCAACCGATAAAATTACATTGCGAAATGCCGAGATTTCAACAGCAGCCATCAGTTCTTCTGGTGGCGATATCCTCATCAATACCTCACCAGGCTTTGAGTCCGGCGTGTTAGCGC
This sequence comes from Cyanobacteria bacterium P01_D01_bin.44, assembly GCA_039200855.1. Taxonomy (GTDB): domain Bacteria; phylum Cyanobacteriota; class Cyanobacteriia; order Phormidesmidales; family Phormidesmidaceae; genus SIO4C1. The sequence goes on from JBCCRZ010000140.1 coordinate 10,216, forward strand.
TAGAAACAAACGGCGATATCACGACTGAGAGTCTGGGTGATGGGGGTAACATTACTTTGTTACTACCTGTTGTTGCCCTCGAAGACAGTGATATTATCGCTCGCTCCCAAGGCGGTAATGGTGGGAACATTACACTGGCAACACTTTTTAGTGATACCAACCCTCCTGACGATCAAGAGCCTTTTGATGGCGATGGGAAAATTGACATCAACGCAGACGGTCAGCTGTCTTCGGGTAATATTGTAATATCTGACACCAGTTTTGTTCAAAGCAATCTTATTGAGTTATCAGACAACCTCATCAACGTCGAAAGTTTAGTTGCCAGTAGCTGTATCGTTCGCAGTGATGAGCAAGGGGGGGCATTGGTCATTAGCAGCTCAGACAGCTTGCCAGAGCAACCCCTTACGACAACGACAAATTATACGACCGGCACTGTTAATACTATCAATCCCCCAGTAGCTGAAACGTCTGCCTGGCAGTTAGGTGAAGCCGTTGTGGAGCCCGAGGCCGTTTACCAGCTTCCCGATGGTCGCTTGATCATGAGTCAACAATGCGAATAGTTTCTGGCAAGATATCTCTTGCCATAGGGATATTCCGGCATCCATCCAGCGATTGACTTCTGCCCCATAAGTTTGAGGAGCGAGATAGGGATGAAAACCTAAGGCCGCCAACGTCGCCGTTAATTTGCCATCAACGCATTAGAGTTTAAAGATGAGACTGGTTCGGAAATGGGTGTCGGTGTTGGCTCTGAAGCTAGATTAGATGTTGCGATTGTCATCGGTTTAGTATCGTTAACTTCAAGAAAGAGTAGCAAAGCAAGTAGGATGGACACTGCCCACCGCCACCGACCCCTCGTCTAGATTTCTGTGACTGCCCTAAA
>JBCCRZ010000141.1:0-11050 GCA_039200855.1 Cyanobacteria bacterium P01_D01_bin.44
CAACGGACCAGAGAAACAGCGAAAAAGTGAGCAAGGTCATCAAAGGCACTGCTTTTGCCTCTAAAGATTAACTTTTGTTAAGCATGACATTAAATACTTTAATGTGACTCTGTCTCTAGAAAGAGGGTGGAAAACCGTACTGGTGAGTATTTCTGCTTGTTTCACAGTCGATTCGGCAACCCTGCTTTTTGGGTTATGGTTATCCGGTGTGTCTCAGATTCTGAGAATTATTTACATTGGTTAACATCGAATATGAGAAGGAACTCAGCCTTATCAATAGGTGCATTCCTTGCTGTCTGAGTGGGTACAGGCCAGTAATTTGACAGTCAATGAACTAGAGGCGGCACTTAAGTCTGGGCAACGCGCTAAGGGCAAGATGGTGGAAGCCAACCTGCGCCTCGTCGTCTCCATCGCCAAGAAATATGTCAAGTCCGATGTTGAGCGACTGGACTTAATCCAAGAGGGCAGCATCGGTTTACAGCGGGGGCTGAAAAGTTTGACCCGGCTAAGGGCTATCGATTTTCGACCTATGCCTACTGATGGGTGCGTCAGTCGATGATCCGTGCGATCGCAGAAAAAAGCCGTACAGCTGGTTCACCGCGCTGGGCATCAGCACGATGGCATTCAACCAGACGTGTTATCTCGATGATTTCCAATCGCCAAGCTTTATACGAATTGTTTTGAATAAGGATTATCGAGGGTGAACTTGGTTACCATAGTAGGCATTACGTAACGTCTACTGTGCTTATATCTATACTTGGCTGAAGACGACAAAAGCAGGTAGCTGTTGCTAAGCGTTTGTCCTTTGAAAGGGAGAAGTCCCCATGCCACAGAAAAATGCTGCTCACCTGTATAACGAGATTCAGCAGGCCCACGCCAGAGAAGAGAGACGCAAAGCCCTGAGTGATCCAGAAGCTTTTATTAAACTGGCGGCACCTAGAGGCTACGTTTTCACTGTCGAAAATTTAGAGGCTCAACTCAGTCAGCTATCTGATGAAGACGTTGCCGCTATCTTTAATCCAGGGATTCGCCCCAGGCACCATCTCTTCCCAAGATAATCTCCTCCTCTATCAGGATAGGCACCTCATTAGAGAGAATGTGGCAGTACCAGGTTGCATCAGGTAAAATCAACCCCATTGGCCCACTGCCACATTCGCCTAAACCCCCTGAGGGCTCCACTGTGACACCAGACGGCACTTTTGAAACATGTAGAAATCAAAGTAATAAACATTTCAAAACAACAAGATTAAAAGATCTACTCAGAACCCAGACATTTTTTAAACCCCAGCATCAGAAATAGTTTCAGGCGTTCAGATACCTTTGTTCTCTAACATTTTCTGTATCAACTAGCCATAGCTATTGGATTCCCTTCTCGTCTTCTGTGAGTTCTTTGACAGAAGTTTCATGGTCAATTTTACGCTGCACGGCCAACTCCTCAGCCAGCTCTTGATTGAGGAAATGATTCAGGAAGGTCCGAATGGCGGCAATGGCCCCTAGCTTGCCCAGGGCCTCAAAGGAGGGCGCAACCGTGGTCGCCACAACATCAGCCCCTAGCTGAAACTCTAACGCGACGGCCAGCCAAACCCCAAACCGCAGTCGCAGCAGCACTAACGAAAACTTGCGTGCATGACGGCGATTGAGCCGAAAATGGTGGCGACTAAGTGCGATCGCAAGTTGACCCGTTTTAACTAACCCAATCAGGACACAAAAGGCCGCGATTGACTCAAGCCCTAGGGTGAGAAATCCGACAAAGATGGCTAATCGGGCTTCTAGATGTTCGATAAGTTCCATAGGGCAACTGGAGTACGAGCGTCTCCTGACCAGATTGGATAACTGACATTCTGCCCTAGAACGTCCCGCAGAAACAGTGCAGCAGTCACAAAAGGGAAAGTGTAAGAAAACAACTCACCAGACTTGTGCCGTCGGGCAACGTTGCCCTCGCTAAGCTCGCCTCTGGCCAGTGAACCTCTGGCCAATTGACTCTAGTGAGGATCGCGAAGCTAAGATTTGCCCCCGATAAGTTGGCCCCGCTCAAGTTGGTGTGGGTTGTCCATGGCGATCTTCTGCCCCTTCAAATACAGTGTAAGTTCAGCCTGACTCCTACTCTGGGGTTGCGCCCTGAAACTGGCCCTCAGGCAGAATGGCTTCGTGTAAATTGGCTTCTCGTAAGTTGGTGCGGGTTAGAATGGCCCCGCTGAGGTCTGCATCTTGCAGATCAGCCCCGTAGAGATTTGCGCCTCGTAAATTAGCATTCTGGAAATTGGCCTGCCCTAAATTTGCCCCAGCCAGCATGGCTCCTTCCAGGTTGGCCGCTGGTAAATTAGCGTGCGATAAGATAGTGCCGGTTAGTACGGCCTCGCTGAGATGGGCATGACTGAGATCTGCCCTTTGCAAATTGGCTCCGCTAAGATTGGCTACAATCAGAGTGACACTCTGCAAATTACTGTCTCTTAGATCCGCCATCACGAGAAAGGCCCCACTCAGGTCTGCTTCTCTCAGGATGGCATGGGAAAGATTCGCCCGAATTAGGTTGATACCGCTCAGCTTTGTCTCAGCCAAGTTAACACCGCTCAGATTAACCTGCCTGAAGTCTCGTTCTCCAGCAGCATAGCGCTGTAGTAGCTGATCTCTTTCCATAGCCTAAACCGATAAGACTTGTAAGCATGTGATCTGAGTATATTTACTCTAACTTAAAATTTAAGTGGAGCGACTGAACTCTCAACATCTCATCATATCAAGGAATTGACAAAGATGGATAAACTCCTTCATCCCAAATTGCGGTCTCGTTACTGGATGATAGGCACAGCTGTGGTTTTGATGCTGGGCTCAGTGGGTACCTATCTGATTCTCTCTCAGGCTCAAGATCAGGGGCGATCTCAAGATACTTTCGCAGCCGCACCAGCCAGAGCGGTCACTGCCTTGGGGCGATTAGAACCCCAGGGGGAAGTGATTAAACTCTCAGTGGCCAATGCTGAGGATAGTCGAGTCAACCAGCTCCTGGTAGAAGAAGGAGATTGGGTGGAAGCTGGAGAGGTGATCGCGATTTTGCAGGGGCTCGATAAGAAGCAAGCCGAGCAAGCCGAAGCCCAGCGAAATGTCGATATCTATAAAGCCAAACTGGCCCAAATTGAGGCTGGAGACGCCAAAGTCGCCGACATAGCTGCCCAAAAAGCTGTGATCAACCAGCTTGAGGCGCAACTTCGCACTGAACCCACTGAGCGACAGGCTGCAATTACCCGTGCCCAAGCTGAGTTGCGAAATGCTGAGCAAAATTATCAGCGCTATCAACAACTCCATCAGGAAGGAGCCGTCGAGACAGCTGCGTTTGACGATCGACAAGAGACTTTCGAAACTGCTCAAGCGACTGTGAAGGAGGCTAAAGCTCATTTAGAAAACACAGTGTTAACCTTGCAAGAGCGTATTCAACAAGAGCAGGCTTTACTCGACAAACTTAGGGAAGTGCGTCCGGTTGATCGGCAAGAAGCTCAAGCCGAACTCGCTTATGCGATCGCAACCGTTACCCGCATCCAAGCAGAACTCGATGATCTCTACGTGCGGTCGTCGGTCGCGGGGCGTATTTTGAAAATCAACACCCGCGTTGGTGAACAGGTGAATACCAGTCAGGGCATTGTTGAGCTGGGTCGCACGAACCAAATGTATGCGATCGCAGAGGTCTACGAAACCGATGTGGGGCTGGTACAGCCAGGTCAGCGGGCCACCGTGGTTAGCGAACATGGCGGCTTTGACGGAGAGATCCACGGCACAATTGACCATGTCGGCATGCAAATTAAGAAGCAAGATGTTTTAGATGCGGATCCTGCCGCTGATAAAGATGCGCGGGTAGTTGAAGTCAAGGTCCGGATTGCTCCAGAAGATAATGCTCGGGTTGCAGGTCTAACTAATTTGCAAGTCCGCATCACAATTGATTTAGAGCATGGAGCGGGTAAGCCATGATCCCCCCTTCTTTTAAGGCTGTCTTCAAACGGTTTTGTCAGGAACCGCCGTTGGGTTGGGCGCAGTTGAGCCATCAAAAAGTGCGCTTACTCGTCGCCTTAACCGGGGTGGCCTTTGCCGACATTTTAATTTTCACGATGCTGGGCTTCCAGGACATGCTGTTTGAGGGCTCTACCTTTGTCCACAAAAACTTGCGCGCCGATCTGGTGTTGTTGAGTCAGCGCACAGAGGCCCTATACTTTGGGCGACCTTTCTCTCGGAGGCATTTATATCAGGCCGCTGCCGTTGAAGGGATCGCCTCGGCTGACCCGTTCTATCTTGAAGGGGGTTGGTGGATAAATCCCTGGAATCAAGAAGGCACTGAAGTGATTGTCCTTGCCTTCGATCCCGCCCGCCCGGTTCTGGATTTACCCGAAGTCAACCAGCAACTGGATCAGATTAAACTGCCCAGCGTTGTCTTGCTCGATCGAAAATCTCAACCCCAGCTGGGTCCTGTCACAGAGACCCTGGAGCTGGGAGAAACGGTCACCACTGAGATCTCTGGACACCGCATTAAGGTCGAAGGGCTGTTTACCCTAGGGAGCAGCATTTTTACCAAAGGTCATCTGATCACTAGCGACTCGAACTATATGCGTTTATATGGCTCCGATAGCCTGGATACGGTTAATTTGGGTGCCCTGACTTTGGGACCCAATGTTGACCTCGAAACCGTCCGACAGACCCTTGAGACCCTTTTACCTGAGGAGGTCAAGGTGCTCACTCCTAAAGAGTTTATCCAATCTGAGATTGCTTTCTATACCAAGGATCCAGCTGGGATTATCTTCAACTTTGGGGCCATCATGGGATTAGTCGTTGGCATCGTCATTGTTAACCAAGTGTTATATTCCGATGTCAACGATCATCTTTCAGAATACGCCACCCTCAAAGCCATGGGATATTCTGATCGGAAGCTGTTAATGGTGGTCTTTCAAGAAGCCACTATCCTGGCATTGCTAGGGTTCTTACCGGGCTATGGTGTCTCGCTGGGAATGTACAGACTTCTAGCCATCCTGACTAATATTCCCCTCAGTATGCGGTTTACAGTGGCGTTGCAAGTGTTTATTGCAACAGTAGCCATGTGCATGATTTCAGCGACCCTTGCAATGCGAAAACTGCGCTCCGCCGATCCAGCAGATGTATTTTAGGGGGAAGAAGGTGTTAGATGTTGGGTGCTAGGTGTTAGTGAGTATTTACAGCACATCATGCCTGTCTCCCCTCTCCGCGTCCCCGCGTCTCCCCCTCTCCGCGTCTTTCTTCCCCACCTCCCCTATCTCCCCCATCTCTTGGCTCCTGACTCCTAATCTCAGGTCTCCCCCATGTCCCCTCAACCTGTCATCATCGTCCGCCATCTCAACCATGCCTTTGGCAAGGGTGAATTACGCAAGTCAGTTTTATTTGATGTAGATTTAGATATCTGCGCGGGGGAAATTGTGTTGCTAACCGGCCCGTCTGGTAGCGGTAAAACCACCCTGCTGACGCTGATTGCAGGGCTGCGATCGGTGCAGGAGGGCAGTGTCACTATCCTGGGGCAAGAACTCTTTGGGGCCAGTAAACAGCGACTAGTGAAGGTGCGCAATCAGATTGGCTTTATTTTTCAAGCTCATAATTTGTTGGCCTGTCTAACCGCTCAGCAAAATGTGGGCATGTCGCTGCGCCTCCACGAGGAGATGCCCCTTAAGGCCCGGATTGCTCGCTCAAAAGCCATTCTAAAGGCAGTCGGCATGGCCGATCGGATCGATTATTATCCCGATAGTCTCTCGGGGGGGCAGAAACAGCGGGTTGCGATCGCAAGAGCCCTGGCCAGCGAACCCAAAATTATCCTGGCTGATGAACCCACCGCTGCCCTGGATAGTAAATCTGGCCGCGATGTGGTCGAAATCATGCAACGGCTCGCCAAACAACAAGGATGCACGATTTTGCTAGTCACCCACGACACCCGCATTCTCGACATTGCCGATCGCATCGTCCATATGGAAGACGGTCGCTTAGCCCGTGATACAGCGCTAGTAAGCAGTGAGTGATTTCCTCACAAGTTCCTCATGTTTTATTTTCATACTGAAGGGATAAGGACGTCTGGTTTAGCTGGGAAATCTCGGCGGTGTCTGAATTCAGATCTAAGGATAACGTCCCACTTTAAGTAGGTTACCGCATGGAGATAGTGAGATCACAATGGCAGCTAATTGAGAAATCTTTCTGTGACAATTTTCCCAATAACTTGAACTGAACGATATGAACAACTTAAATCGGAACAACCTAAATCGAAAGAAGTCCTGGCTTGGTTTTTTGGGATTTTTAGGATTCCTGGGGTTTCAAGGATTTGTTCAAGATATTCCTGCATTTCTATTTTATTTTTCGTTCTTTTCTTTTTTTAGTGCTTTTCGTTATGTGAGAGAAGAGCTAAAGTATCTTGGCCTGCTAGGAGTGGTTGGATTTATCGTCGCAATATTGGGTGTTCTGGGCATTCTTCCAGTCTAATGTTCTAACAATGTGGTTTGGATGATATGCCGATTGGCAGAGCTGTGGCTATTTTAGGTTACTTCCAAGCGGCGGCTGGGCTGGGAGCACTAATGGGGATGCTGATTGCCAGTCAACTCCAATCGTTGCGCAATCCCACTATGCGCCTTAATTTTACTAACCTATGGTCTGGGAGACGAAGGAGCAACCCATGAATATGATCACAAAGTGGCTTCTTTTCTGGAGTCCAAGGGTTCTGTGTATTCTTTTTGCAATTTTTCTGAGCCTGTTTGCCTTAGATGTATTTAGCGAAGGATATGACTTTGGCGAAACAATTCTTGCCCTGCTCATACACCTGATTCCAACGTACCTTGTGGTTATTTCCTTAGCCATTGCATGGCGGTGGGAGTGGGTTGGCTCAATTCTATTCATCGCTTTGGCATTATTCTATCTGGCCACGAGCGGAGGCGAGAGTTGGGTCATTTCCGGACCCCTGTTTTTGGTCGGTCTTCTTTTTCTGCTCAACTGGAGATACCGAGGGCGGCTAAAAACACAATAAAGAAAGCGATGGATAAAAGCAGAGGGTACCGAGTCGAAACATTTAGTGGCAACCGGCAAATGGTGGCGGCAGCTTCGGCAGTCAGTCGGGCGCAGAACACAATCCACCTGATGACAGAGGTAGATATTACTGAGCCGAGACGTCTGATTGCTGAGTACCAGGCTAGCACGGGCGAGAAGTTGTCGCTCACAGGCTATGTCGTGACCTGTCTGGCCCGTACCCTGAACGAATTCCCCCGGTTCAATGCCTTTCGCAAAGGCAACCGATTGATCCTGCTCGATGATCTCACCATTAACGTTTTGTTTGAGCGCAAGATTGAGGGCGAGACCGTTCCTGAATCAGTAGGCATCCAAGCGATTAACCGCAAAACCTACCGTCAAGTCAATGATGAACTACGGACAATACAGCAGCAAGGGAGTCAGCACCTTGGTTCAGCATCGAGAATCGGGTGGATTCGCTTTATTCCAGGTTGCCTGCTGCGAACCTTTATTCACCTTGCGTTCCGCAACATCGCTATGCAGAAGCGGTTTGGCGTTGCGGCAGTCACTGCCGTTGGCATGTTTGGCGCAGGCGCAATGTGGCTTGTGCCGCTGACCAGTGCGACCGTAACGGTCGCGGTTGGTGCGATCGCAAAGCGTCCTGTGTTCATCGACGATGAGTTGCAGGAACGAGAGTATCTCTGTCTGACACTCTCGTTTAACCATGACATTATCGATGGTGCGCCGGCCGCACGTTTTACGAGCCGTTTTGCAGAATGGCTATCAAGCGGAGAAGAAATCCATGATCTGATTGAGGCAAAAGACTCAAGAGGTTAGCAACATGCCCCGACCCAAAGTTTCTATGGATACGCTGTGGCAATCATCACCCGTGAGTGATTGTGTCTTTCAGCCAGACCTCATGGTAGGATTGCCTGAGCCTGCCAAGCGCTATCTTGAACATGCAATAACGCCGGGCACCCAACTCGCCTCAGCCGTGCGACTGCGGATGCACGGCGAGATAAAACTTAAACAATGGTACCCCTTCCAAGCTGAGCAGGTGATCTGCTGGCAGCGGGGCATGATCTGGCAGGCGACAGCCTGGATGAAAGGTTTGCCGATTCGCGGCTGGGATCGCCTGGTGGAGGGCAAAGGAGCCATACAGCGGAAGCTGTTAGGACTGATTCCTGTCGTCACCGCATCCGGGCCTGATATCACCCGATCAACGATTGGGCGAATACTGGGCGAGTACATCTGGTTACCCTCTGCCCTGTGCAGTGTAACCTAGACCGCATCGGATGATGCTCACGCCCAGGCTAAGCTGACTTTTCTAAATGAGACCACCGACCTCATCCTGACCGTGGGCGAGATGGGGCGACTAGAGCAGTTTTGTTTTAAGCGCTAGGGCAATCCAGAGGGGGCAGAGTATTACTATGTGGACTTTGGGGGGGATATAGAGCGCGAAGGCACGTTCTCTGGCTATACCATCCCTACTCAGGTGCGCGGCGGCTGGCATTTCGGGACTGAGCGCTTTAAGTCAGAGGGCAAATTCTGCCAAGCGATGATTGACGAAGTGACCTACAAATAACCTGATCAGCCGACTCAACCTGACCTGTAAATTTGCAAAGGATGGCAGCGGTTGCTGTATCAGATGAGTCAGGGGCTAAGGTGTGGTTGCTACAAATTCTTTTTGATCCTCATGGCAAATCTGCTGGATGATGTTGCGACCCGACATCGCTACGACCGGGACGCTGCCCCCCGGTTCGACCCATTGCCCAATTTGGTAAAAGTGATCCAGACCCGGCAGTGTTTTTCGTAGACCAGTGATCATCAGCGGCATTGTCTGTTTGCTGAGTAACCAACCACAGCTGGAGCCCTGCCAGTTTCCTGTATAGCGTTCATAACTGAGCGGGGTGGCCACATCCACACACTCAATATCGGCTTGAATGCCGGGATAAAATTGTTCTAATTGATCAATCAGAATGCCCGACTCCTGGATTTCTTCTGCGGTGTAGAGGGTGCGCCCATAGATGCGCTGCCAGTAATGATAAGGCGTGGTTAACATCACCATGACTACGGACTTCCCAGCTGGGGCTAGAGATGGATCAAAGCAGTAGTGCTTAACGCTGATCTCATAGCGATTCTCTCCGGCAATGATAACCGGCTGCCCTAGCAAGTACGTGACCCAGTGGGGATGATGGGAGAGATCGCGATTTACCCCTAAGGAGACTTGCAACTGCGAGTGTACCGGCAAGTGGCCGTCATACATGCGTTTGGTACAGGGCGGAGTGTATTGCCCACCCAGCAGATCAAAAAGAGTACTGTGCCCATCACAAGCCGAGATCACGCGATCAGCGCAGGATGTCTCATTGGTATAGAGCCGAACACCTGTGGCGCGGTGCCGATGGGCAAAACGTTGATCACGCTCTACCAGAATACGTTCTACCTGGGTGTTGTAGTGAAGGGTGCCGCCCAGTGCCTGATAGCGTCGCTCGATTGCTCGAGCAAATGCCAAAGAGCCGCCCATTGGAAACCCTGCATTTTTGTTGTGCATTGAGGCCAGCAGCGACATCCCCACCATAATCGGAATACTGGGCCAGCCAAACATCTGGGGAATCGCCCGACGCAAAAAAGGATCTTTAAACCGATTGGCAAAGTCTTGGGCAGAGAGCAGACCCCATCGAGCCATCGGCCTCAAAAACGGTAGCGTCTTCATGCCCAGACGAGCCCATTCAAAAGCCCCCATTAGCGCTTTAGGCTGCTGCTGGAGCAAGGACAGATCAAAATTAGTAAAGGCCCGAACACCCTTGCAGAAAGCCTGAATTAGCTTTTGATCTCTGGGTGAAAGCGCGATCAGGTGGGCTTCTAGCCGATCGGGGTCGCTGTAAACAATCAGCGTTTTGCCCTGGGGACCGGTCAGGCGCATCAGCTCATCATGATGAGCAAACGATCGCCCTTGAATGGCTCCCAGCTCCTGCCACAGTCGATAAAAGGGTTGTCCAGGGCCACAGCCAAACAGATAGTGAATACAGCCATCAAAGGTATATCCTTTGCGTTCCCAGGCTGTACAGAGCCCCCCCGGCTGATTATGGAGCTCAAAGATCTCAGTGCGATAGCCATTCATCTGGGCGTAGCAGCCAGCCGCCAACCCGGCAATGCCCGCGCCAATGATGATAATGTCGGTTGCAGATTCTGTCACAAGTATTGCACCTTCTCGTGGGCACGCTTTTGGGTACTCACACTTTCCCCATAATTTCTTCTTAACATTTAGATTAAGGTGTTTAGGAAGAGGGGTTTAGGAGGATGACACTACTGTATAGGAAAAGATAATAGACTTCACTTTAAGACGCCTCATTTCAGGACTAAAGTGATTGTGGGCTCTCATCATCACCTACGGGAGCCGGGGGTAGCTCACGCCCCTCACTCTAAAACTAAAGTTTTTATTAGTCCTCAGAAATCTTGGCAGGACCCCCTGATAGGCATAGGGTTGCTGATGGGGTTGATCATTTTAGTCGTCCCTAGGTTACTGTTCCCACCCCAGTCCTCACGACTACACCCTATGGTGGCGGAGTTTGGCCTGAGCGCCCTTCGACTGAGCGTTGTACATACTCTCCTTTCTCAGCAATATGCCGTTGTCACCCAAGTCCAATACGATCGCTTAACCCCTGGTATGCCACTATCCGTAGCAGAAAGTATTGTGGGCTTTGATTCAGAAGTCAAAAGTCAGGTGTTACCGGGGGGTGTGATTGTAATCACCTACGAGTGGGTTAACCCAGATGGATCCAGACTAATTGCGACATTCCAGGATATGAAACTGATTGGCAAAGCCCAGGCTGGCCTCAAGTAAGGCGATCAGATCGACTTAAGCTGGGAAGTTCTGATTAGGGATAATCATTTAATCAGGTGTCTAAACAATCCCTTCCTGGAAAGAGTGTCTTCATAACTTCCTCACAAGTCATTTGTAACGTCTAGGTGTCGTCAGACTAGGAAACTACACCATGAATACAAATCTTAAAGAAACTACCCAGCCTGCAGATGTCGCTGATGCTGAAATTCTCATATCTGAAAC
>JBCCRZ010000142.1:0-11012 GCA_039200855.1 Cyanobacteria bacterium P01_D01_bin.44
CCTCTCCGCGTTGTGAAATGTCATGGTGTACATATCAGTGCAATTTGCTTTACGCCCAATTATCAGACATTTGTCAGTAGTAGTCATGACCACACCATCAAACTCTGGGACGCGACCACCTTTGAGTGTTTAGAGACACTGACAGGGCATGAAAATATGGTTTCCTCGGTCGCCTACAGTACTGATGGTAAAACCATAGCCAGTGCCAGCCACGATGAGACGGTACGGGTGTGGGATGTGGCCACAGGGCAATGTCTCAAAGTGTTACGAGCACCGCGCCCCTATGAGGGGATGAATATCGGGGGGGTAACGGGCCTGGCAGAGGCTCAGAAAGCGACTTTACAGATTCTGGGCGCGGTGGAAATCTGACCTTTTTCTGACTTTTTCCTGACCTTTTGCCTCTATAGAAAACTTACGCTTTTGAGAATAACTTCAATTTTGATTGATATGTCAGATCTCCTGATCTGAATTGGAGTTTTTGGATGTTCCATGGCAAGTTCCCTGCTATGACGATGAGTGCTTCCACACGTTCTTCTCGTACAGAATACACGGCCTCCGCTCCGGCGGTTTCCCTTCCTAAGGGGGGTGGGGCTATTCAAGGTATTGGTGAAAAGTTTTCGGTAAATCCGGTGACGGGGACTGGTTCCTTAAGTGTGCCGATTGCGGTGTCTCCAGGGCGGGGGTTCGCGCCGGAGCTGGCGGTGAGTTATGACTCGGGGGCAGGCAATGGCATTTTTGGCATGGGCTGGGATATTGGTGTTCCGTCCATTAGTCGCAAAACACAGAAGGGGTTACCGCGTTATTTGGACGGGGAGGACTCGGATGTGTTCTTGCTGTCTGGCGCAGAGGATCTGGTCCCCGCTTTCAATGAAGATCCTGCGGATAGTGAGCAATGGGAACGGGATAAAATCCTTAAGGTATCTCCCGAAGATCGCATCGATACGACGGTATTAACCCAGCAGACCCAGCGTGATGCGTTTTTGAGCAGTTTTCCTGATGGAGGAAGCGGAACCTACACCATTCGGCGATATCGTCCCAGAACAGAAGGGCTTTTTGCTCGCATTGAGCGATGGCAGCATCAAGAGACAGGGGATATTCACTGGCGGGTGACAACCCCAGATAACGTCACCAATGTGTATGGCAAAGATGAGAATAGCCGAATCTTTGACCCAGCCGATTCTTTACCTATCCCTTCTCGAATCTTTGAATGGTTACTGTGTGAGAGCTATGACGATAAGGGCCATGTCATCAGCTACCGCTACAAAGCAGAGGATGGACAGCAGGTTAAACGCTCTGCGCCTCAGGAGCGGAATCGCTATACAGAGCAGGGGCAAGCCGCCTACAGCAATCGCTATTTGAAACGGGTGCTCTATGGCAATCAAGCTCCCTATCAGCGTTCAAACAAGCCTGAAGACTGGTTGTTTCAGGTGGTGTTTGACTACGGTGAGCACGATGCGACATTACCTAAGCCTGATGATGTAAATTCTTGGGAATATCGACCCGATTCCTTTTCCAGCTACCGGTCTGGCTTTGAGATACGCACTCAGCGGCTCTGCCAGCGAGTGCTGATGTTTCACCGCTTTGATCACACAGGCAAGATTGATAAATCTGGTGATGGTTCGTTGCCCTGGTATCTAGTCAGCTCTACGAATTTTGAGTATGACAAAAATCTGGTGGCGACCTATCTAGAAAAGGTCATACAGACAGGATATCGGTGGAATGGCAATACCTATGATTCCAAGTCCTATCCACCGGTTGAGTTTACCTATGACAAGCCGAAGCTACACCATGAGATTCAGGGGGTTGATCCAGATAGTTTAGAGAACCTACCGGTGGGGTTGGACAATGCAGCTTACCAGTTCCTGGATCTAGATGGGGAAGGGATTTCTGGGATTCTCACTCAGCAAGGTGGGGGCTGGTTTTATAAGGCGAATCGAGGCAATGGAGCGTTTTCGCCCTTGCAGTCGGTGGCGAAACAACCTGTTGGTGTAGGGCAGCAGCGGTTTCTGGATTTAGCGGGGGATGGTCAGCTGGATCTAGTGTTGCTAAATCGGGAGTCGCCGGGATTTTATGAGCGCAGTCTGGATGAGGACTGGCAAAATTTTCAGGCGTTTCGTCAGTTGCCGAATGTGGACTGGAATGATCCGAACCTGCGGCTGATTGACCTGAATGGGGATGGTCATGCGGATATTCTGCTGTCGGAGGAGCAGGTGTTTGTGTGGCATCCGTCGATGGCGGAGGAGGGGTTTGGGCCTTCGACTCGGGTGGAGAAAAGCTGGGATGAGGAGACAGGGCCTGCCCTGGTGTTTGCGGATGCGAGTCAGTCGGTGTACCTGTCGGATATGTCGGGGGATGGGCTAAACGACATTGTGCGGATTCGGAATGGGGCGGTGTGCTACTGGCCGAATCTGGGCTATGGGCGCTTTGGGGCAAAGGTGACGATGGATGCGCCGCCCTATTTTGACCATCCGGAGTTGTTTGAGCAGCGACGTATACGGCTGGCGGATATTGATGGGTCGGGAACGACGGATATTGTTTACCTGGGTCGGGAGGGGGTAAAGCTGTGGTTTAACCAGGCGGGGAATAGCTGGAGTGAAGGCCAAACTCTGGAACAGTTTCCTCAGGTGGATAATCTGGCATCGGTGCAGGTGGTGGATCTGTTGGGGCAGGGAACGGCCTGTTTGGTGTGGTCGTCGCCGTTGCCGGGGATGGCGAGTCAGCGGATGCAGTATGTGGATCTGATGGGGGGGCGGAAGCCCCATTTGCTGACGGGGACTAAGAACAATCTGGGGGCGGAGACAAGATTACACTATGCGCCTTCGACACAGTTTTATCTGGCGGATAAGCAAGCGGGTAAACCCTGGATTACAAAGATTCCGTTTCCGGTGCATGTGCTGGAGAAAACGGAGACGTTTGCTCATATTTCGGGGAATCGGTTTGCGAGTAGCTATGCCTACCACCATGGTTATTTTGATGGGGTGGAGCGAGAGTTTCGCGGCTTTGGCTATGTGGAGCAGTGGGATACGGAGGAGTATGAGACGTTTGAAGCGGAGGGAAAAAAGGTCTTTAAGGTTAGGGCAACCAATGATCAGGGTGAAGTGTCCCATATGCCTCCGATCTACACCCGCACATGGTTCCATACAGGGGCTTATTTAGACCGACAACACATTTCAACGTTATTTGAGGATGAGTATTATCGGGACGATCCAAACGCTGTTTTGCTAGAGGATACGGTGCTGCAGACGGGATTAACACTCCAAGAGGAGCGAGAAGCTTGTCGTGCCCTGCGGGGGCAGATGCTGCGACAGGAGGTGTATGCCCAGGATGGAACTGATCAGGCTGAGCATCCCTATACGGTGACGGAGGCCAACTACACGATTCGTGTGGTGCAGCCAATGCGAGACGAACGGCATGGGGTGTTTTTTACCCATGCGCGGGAGAGTTTGGCATATCACTATGAGCGAAATCCGGCGGACCCACGAATTGCTCATCAGATAGCGCTGGAGGTGGATGAGTTTGGCAATACGTTAAAAGCACTAGCTGTGGCTTATCCGCGTCGTCAGGCTCAACTACCACAAGAAAATAATAAACGCTCATCCAAAATCAAACAACAACAGGAGAAAATCCTGGCAACGCTGACAGAAACTAAAGTTATCAATAAACCAGATGAGGATACCTGGTATCGGTTGGGACTACCGGAAGAAACGTTGACCTATGAAGTGACGGGGCTAGCGCTGAGTGACTTAGAGAAGCTGAATGATGAATCTGAGTTACGGAAGTTGCGAGATCGTCTAGGACAATTGCCATCGCTGAATTACGAACAGAAACCCGATGGCAGCTTACAAAAGCGGCTGATTGAGCATATGCGGATGCACTATCGGCCTAATGCAACTGCTGGGGTTCTGGAAAAGCTGGAGTCGGAACAAGTCAGGCTTGGACAGGTAGAGTCGCTGGCACTGCCCTATGAAAGCTATGAGCTGGCGTTTACCCCTGGGTTATTGGGGAAAATTTATGGCAGCAAGTTGGCTCCAGCAGACTACCAGAGATTGCTGGGGGATGAGGGGCGTTATGTAAAAGATGAGCAGGGACAGTGGTGGGTGCCCTCGGGACGGCAGGCTTTAGATGCTGATAATTTTTACTTGCCAATACAGTCTCAAGATCCCTTTGGTCAGATAACGACAACTGTTTACGATGACTATCACTTACTGGTAACTGGTTCAGAAGACCCCATTGGCAATAAGGTCCAGGCAAACCATGACTATTGGACGCTGCAACCCCAGTTAGTGACCGATCCCAATGGGAATCGCCAGGAGGTGGTGTTTGATGCGTTGGGTATGGTGGTGGCGACCGCCGTTATGGGCAAAGAGTTAGAGACAGAGAATTTAGGTGATTCTTTAGCAGGGGTTAAGCCCCATCTGACAGATAAGGATTTGGCAGATTTTTTAGACGATCCCCTGGGACAGGCCAAATCCTTGTTGGGCGATGCAACAACCCGAATTCTCTATGATCTGGATCGGTACCATCCCAATCTAGCCCAGAAACAGCCAGTGTATGCGGTGACGCTGGCTCGGGAAACTCATGTTAGTGATGGAGAACCCGAGGGTGGCCTTAAAATTCAGGTGAGTATTGAGTATTCCGATGGGTTTGGGCGAGAGATTCAAACCAAGGTGCAGGCGGAGAAGGGGCCAGTACCGAAGCTGGATGCGAATGGCAAGATTCAGCGCGATGCCCAAGGAAAGGAAATTACGGAAGAGGCTAATCCACGATGGGTGGGTACTGGGCGAATTGTTTACAACAACAAGGGTAAACCCGTAAAGCAGTATGAGCCTTTCTTTAGTAAGACCCATGGTTATGAGACTGAAACAGGCCTAGTGGAATACGGGGTATCTCCTACGCTGCACTATGATCCGTTGGGTCGGGTGATCAAAACGGAGATGCCCAATGACACATTCTCGAAGGTGGAGTTTGATGCCTGGGAACAGACTACCTGGGATGAGAACGATACGGTTCAGCAGAGTCAATGGTACAAGGACAGAGGGAGGCCAAGCTCCGAAAAGACTTTAGCTGAGCTACAAGCTGAAGCACAGGAATCGGAGGCAGTAAATCAACCTGTAAATCAGGAAACAAGAGCAGCATGGTTAGCGGCTAAACATGCCAATACATGCAGTACAGCTTATCTGGATACATTGGGCAGGCCGTTTTTGACCCTGGCCCACAATGGCTTTAAAGCAGATGACACCCCTATTGAATATGAAACCTGGGTAGAGCTAGATATTGAGGGTAACCCGTTGGTGATTACCGATGATCGGGGTAATCGGGTGATGGAGTATGCCTATGAGATTCGGGCGGGGGAAGAGGACGACGAGGATGGGGAAGAGGGTGAAGAAGAGGCGTACCGCATCTACTTGAAGAGTATGGATGCGGGGGAGCGGTGGACGCTGTATAACGTAGCAGGGAATCCGATACGAGAGTGGGATAGTCGTGGGTTTGAGGTTCGGCAAGCCTATGATGTACTGCAGCGGCCTACGCATTTGATTGTGAAGGATTCGGACGGTAAGGAGATTTTGGCGGAGCGGTTGGTGTATGGGGAAGGACACCGGGAAGTAGACCGTCTGAACCTGCGAGGGCATGTGTATCAGCAGTATGACGGGGCTGGAGTGGTCACCAATGAGCAATTTGATTTTAAGGGGAATTTGGAACAGAGTTCTCGACGGCTGGCGACGGAATATAAGGCCCGTGTGGATTGGTCACGAATCGAGTTGCCGACGGACTTAAGTCAACAGGAAGGCAAGTTGACGGCTGATGAGATTGCTGGAATGGAAACAGCGGCAGAGACTTTACTGGAGCAGGAGGAGCCGTTTACAACGCGCAGTCGGTTTGATGCATTGAATCGTCCGATAGAAATTATCACACCGGATAAAAGTGTGACGATGCCGGGATATAACGAGGCAAATCTGTTGGAGCGGATGCAGGTAAGGGTAAAGGGTGCAAATAAAACAACAGTTTTTATAAAAAATATTAACTATGATGCCAAGGGTCAACGGGAAAAGATTGAATATGGCAATGAGGGGGTAACGACTACCTATGACTATGATGAGAAGACATTTCGGTTGACTAATCTGAAGACAGTACGACCCTCAGATAGCAAAACGTTGCAAGATTTGACGTACACCTATGACCCAGTGGGGAATATCACCCACATTAAGGATGCAGCGCAGCAGGATGTCTTTTTTAACAATGCGCGGGTTACTGCAGAAAGCAGCTATGAGTATGATTCGCTGTATCGGTTGATTAAGGCGACTGGGCGAGAACATTTGGGGCAGAATTTACCGGCACCACAACCGACCAGTGACACAGATATCCCTCGTACGGGTTTACTGCATCCAGGGGATGGGCTGGCTCTGGGACGATATGAGAAAGAGTATGTTTATGATCCGGTGGGCAATATTTTGGAGATGATCCACAGGGGGACTGATCCGGAGCAGCCAGGATGGCGGCGTTGTTATCAATATGCGGTGGATAGTAATCGGTTGCTGAGTACGGGATACGCTGGCGATCAGGGTTTCCCAACAAAGCCTGAGGAGCATCGATATGGGGATACCCCTGTATTTTCTCAGCAGTACAGACACGATGCTCACGGCAATATGACGAAGATGCCTCATCTTGAGGATATGCCTGATCGAGATGCCATGCAATGGGATTTTGAGGATCAGCTATCTGCAACGATAAGACAACGGGTGAAGGATAGTAATGGAACGCCGGGGACGACATATTACACCTATGATGCGGCTGGGCAGCGGGTGCGGAAGGTCACAGAGGGATTTGCGGCAGCGGGAAAAGAGCCACCCAGATTAAAGGAACGGATTTATTTGGGTGGGGTTGAGATTTATCGGGATTATGGAGTAGATGGTAAGACAACTGCTTTAGAGCGGGAGACGCTGCATGTGATGGATGATGAGCAGCGGATTGCGGTGGTGGAAACAAAGACGATTGAGGAGAAAAATGGGATTGGGCAGGAGATTCGCAATTCAACATCAGTGTTTCGGTATCAGTTGGGGAATCATTTGGGATCGGCGAGTGTGGATCTGGATGATCAGGGAAAGGTGATTTCTTATGAGGAGTATTACCCGTATGGAAGTACAGCGTATCAGGCAGGGAGAAATGCGGCTGAGGTTGGGTTAAAGCAGTATCGGTATACGGGGAAAGAGAGGGATGAGAAAAGTGGGTTTTACTACAATGGAGTCAGATACTATATTTCCTGGCTAGGGAGATGGAGTAGTTGTGATCCAGAAGGGCTAACTGACAGCTCTAATTTATTCACATATACCAACAACAACCCACTTATATACACCGATCCTAATGGCTCCTCAATAAAATTAAAGATTCCACAAATATCAGAACAGCACCGTCACCCTCCTACTAGCAAGCAAAGGGATCAACTGGCACCGATCGTTCAGGAAGATATATATGCATTGTTTGGCCTCAAAACAAATTATGATCCTAAAGCAGGAGAAATTTCACTTAAAGTAAATAATCTAGAAAAAGCAGTTAAAATAGCCTATGGAAAGCTAAGTCTTAGCAGGTTAAAGAGTAAAAAGAATAAGGCAATAGTCAAGCAGATGGTTTCCAACTTTGTTGAGAGCCTACTTCCAAAAACAAATAAAAAAAATCGAGAAATATCCATTTTACTTGATAACTGGTCAGCGGATCGGGCGGAGTCAAATCCAATCAGAAATAACAAGCAAAACTGGAAAAAAGCGGAGCTTAAGATAGATCCTCGTGACTACTTATATGGCTCATCCACATTTATCCCTTCGAAACATAAAGTAGTTCCTAGAAAAGAGGGTAATCTTCTAAAATCCATAGTCATTTCACCTATTAAGTCAGCAAATCAGGAAACAGAAAGGAATCACATTTTGCCACTTGGCCCCATTGGTAAAATAGTTGAATCACGGCGTAAAAATAGAACATATGGAATAACTCTTGGCATCATTCATGAAGTTCAACATAATGTCTATGGAATGAAAGATAATGCTGAAAGAGTCATAAACGGAGTTTCTGGAATTGGCGAAGTTGTATCCAAAGTAAATCTTTTGAGAAGAGCTTTATCTTTGCCTGAAAGAGCTTCCTACTCTGGTAAGGGAGTAGGAAGATTCTTGGTGAATATTGGCAAGAAACCATTTATATTTCAGGCCACAAAGACAAAGTTCAAAGGGGGATATATTTATAGCTTAGATGTTTTCTAGGGGTCTTTTTCGATGGTTAAAATTCATGCACGATTAGTACCATGGGTTCGAAGCTCTGCCCAGCAAGGGAGGGAGGAAGCATAAGGGTCAACACAAAAACTGCATGAATTCTAATGACCATAAGTGATTTAGAATGAACAGCCCAGGGTCTGTCTGCAGTATTTACGCAATTCTATTTCATAAGTCACAGTTGAGGTGAGTGATTTCTGTCTCGGCTTTTCAAGCCTATTACCAGAACAAATAGCTTCCATCCTTATGGAGCTTCAGTATTTTATCCAGGATGATTTTCTACTAGAGCAGCAAATCCTGACTGACGGCTTTATGTTCAATAACCTTGATCGCTATCAAGTAGAACAATTACAGCTACACATGAGCGAGCAGAATCTCCCTACAGTGATTTAACTATTCCAATCCATATCTCCTTCATTCCACATTTGTTCAAAAATCTATCGTTCTTGAGAGTCAAGATATGTTTTGTTTGATTGTTCAAAACTCTACAATTCAGCAGAATGCTTCTCAGTTTTTAGAGCAACTTTTTGGAAGTATTAACTCTAACCAGCAACTGCGAGAGCATCTCCAGAATAATGGTGTTCTGTTTAAGGGGCTTCAACAAGATCAAGCAGAGATATTGGTGCAGTTCTTTGAAAGTCAACAGCAAAAAATAGAAACTGATTTTGACCGTTCTCGATTAATAGTTTTACCTGCCAGTGATAGTGAGGATTCTGAGGTTTCTTTAGAAAGTTCAATCAAAGCTGCATTCAACAGCCCTGAATGTAGTTTCCTCTTTGAACAAGACAAAGAGCTTTATATCCCAACTCCTAGTTGGGATACAGCTAACGCTATTCAACAAGAAGAACAATTCCAAGAATTAAGCACACGATTGGATATTAACATTGGAGTTAAAGACTTTTTCTTCTCATTACAAACCTATCAAGTCAATGGTTATATCTTTTTTGATAATGGTATTCCAGCTTCTAAGCTAAATATTCGTTTGATTTATCATGGTTTGAGAGGTTTTAACAACATCCTAGCTGCCACAACTGTTAAAGAAGATGGCTCTTACATCTTCAAATATACACCTGATACACCACAGGTTAACGTCAATGTGGTTGCAGTATGGGTCGACAAAGCGACTAGAGAAAACTCAATTGAAGTGCCCCTATGCCGACCAGTTCTAAATATTGGCCCAGAGCTGGAACTAAATCTAGTTGCTCCTACTAAAACAGCTGAAGATGAAAATGGTCAAGAAATTGAAGTTCCTGTCCAGCCACTTAAGCCGGAATTTAAGGAGCTGAAGGCAGATTTGTTACAGCAAGTATCCAGGATCGAGGACCTCGCTGAGACTCAAGAAACGCTGGAAAGACCGGATCTTAGTTTGTTACACCAAGCTACTGGCTGGGATGCTCGCCTTATCGGACTCACTGTCAAAGCCTACCAAAATATTCAGACTGTTAACCTCTTGCCGGACGAAGAACAAGATGCTGGTGTCGAAATTCTCTATGCCCTCTACCGTAACGGCTTACCCTTTGATACTGAAAAGCTAGCTCTGATAGAACCTAATGTAGTCGATGCAGCCCTCGAAAAAGCTCAAACGGCTGGTATTACTCAGCTGAACGACGCCCAGCTAGAAACTGCCAAACAAAACTTTCAACAGTTTGCCAATAACATTCGCCTTAATCTCAAAGCCCCCGGCACAGTATCCACCGTTGGGCAACTTCTAGAACAAGCTAACCTGACTAAAGACGAACGTCAGAAGTTCGCAGACGTATACTTCGCTCCACGGCAAGAGAGCTCCGATTTTTGGCAACAGGTTAAAGCTAAAGGCATTTCTGAAGATAAAATCGCCACTTTAGAACTGCAAGGCAAACTCGCCTACCTCACCTTCAACAATGCCGAACTCACAGCCAGCCTTCAGACTGAAATCAGTTCCTCAGATAACCTGCCAACCCTTATCGAAAAAGGTTTTCATAAACCTGAAACCTGGATAGACCGCATCCAAATCTTGGCTGCAGGTAATGAAACAAAACTCAGCCAACTTATACCATCTAAATATACCGACGAAAATCTTCAGGACCGTTTGCGAGCCTATGCAGAGGACGAAGCGCGTCAGGTTAGTCTGAGCTTTCCTACTCAACTTTTACAATACAAACTCAATACTAGAGAAATCCCTATAGTCACGCTCAGTTCTGCCTTTAGTCCTGAAGAACTACTAAAGGCAGTGTCCAACTTTCTGCAAAAGGCAGCAACTCTTGGTTACGAGCTAGGTCGCACACCTTTTGACCCTTTCCTTGATTCTCCTAGCCAACCAGATCAATCACAAGGGCAGCAAGAAGATGTTAAAATCAATAGGGCTATTTTAGAAGAAACTCTCAAACTTTCTGATGAGAAATTTGAAAAGGTTCTGGATCGCGTGCGTCAGTATCATACCCTCTATCAGCTCACTCCTACAGAAGAGGCGTTTAATGCATTAGTTAAAGAAGGATTTACATCAGCTCATGATGTCCTTGAGTATACTCGTCCACAATTTTTAGATCGACTAAAAAATGCAGATATAACTCCAGTTGAAGCTGAAATCACATACCGTAAAGCACAACAAATCTCAGCTATCACCAAAAACTTAGTTACTTTAGGATTGAGGATTAAATAAATCATCCAATCTGGGTCTTCTGGGGTTTGGCGGTATAGTTCCAGTTTGGTAATACCTCATCAAAGACAATTTGGAGATTTGACTTGAGTTCATCCGTTGCCTGCTTGCCCGTCTCATAG
>JBCCRZ010000143.1:0-11011 GCA_039200855.1 Cyanobacteria bacterium P01_D01_bin.44
CGGTTGCATGAGCGGCTGCGCAGTGCCTACACCCACTACTATCGTCGGCTGCTGCCATTGATCCTAACGTCTGTAGAATTTCGCTCTGATAGCGCTGCCCTCAAGCCGTTGTTGGCCGCCATCGAGCTGCTCAAATCCTATGCTGATAAACCCCGGCAAGAGCCCTATGGAGAAGAGGTTGAGGTGCCCATGGATGGCGTTCTCAGTGCCGATTGGCAGACCGCCGCAATGACGACAAACGCCAAGGGGACCCCTAAGATTGACCGAGCCACCTACGAGCTGGGTGTCTTACGAACCGTGCGCGAGAAGCTACGCTGCAAAGAACTGTGGGTAGTGGGTGCCAAACGCTATCGCAATCCTGATGACGATCTGCCCCAAGACTTTGAGGACAGACGCGAGCAGTATTATCAAGACCTTCAACAACCGCTGGAAGCCGCCCCATTTATCGCCCAGCTTCAGGCCGACATGACTGAGGCTCTGACCGAGCTCAATCGTGGGCTTCCCGACAACGCCAAGGTGAAGATCCTGGATAAGCGAGGTGGATGGATTCATCTCACCCCGTTGTCGGCACAACCGGAGCCGGAGCATCTGCGGGCATTGAAGGCAGAGATTGCCGAGCGCTGGTCGGTGCTGCCGTTGCTCGATGTCCTCAAGGAAACCGAAATGCGGCTTCAGTTTACCGAGCATTTTAAGAGTACGGGTAACCGCGAAGCGCTCGCCCCTGATGAGCTACGTAAACGGCTGTTGCTGTATCTCTATGCCATGGGGACCAACCTGGGCATCAAGCGGATTGCTCACGGCAAGCATGGCGTTGGCTACTTCGATTTGATCTATGTCCGGCGTAAGTTTTTCAGTAAAACAGCCCTGACTCAGGCTATCAGTGATGTCGCCAATGCCATTTTCCGGGTTCGCTTGCCCCATATCTGGGGTGAGGTGACGACCGCTTGCGCCTCCGATTCGAAACAGTTTGGCACCTGGGACCAAAACCTAATGACCGAGTGGCACGCCCGTTACAAAGGTCGAGGGGTGATGATCTACTGGCATGTAGAGAAGAAGGCTGTCTGTGTCTGCTCCCAGCTCAAACGGTGTTCCTCATCAGAGGTGGCCGCCATGATTAAGGGGGTGCTCAGGCACTGCACCGCGATGTCAGTGGATAAGAACTACGTCGATACCCACGGTCAAAATGAGGTCGGCTTCGCCTTCTGTCATCTGCTTGGGTTTCAGCTGATGCCGCGTATTCGAGGGATTCACAAGCAAAAGCTGTATCTGCCTGGCAAAGGTCAGAATGAGACCTACAGCAACCTCAAAGCCATCATCAAACGGCCCATTCGCTGGAAACTGATCCGGGAGCAGTATGATGCCATGGTCAAATTTGCCACAGCCCTCAAACAGGGCACGGCTGAGCCGGAGGCGATTCTTGCTCGCTTCACTCGAAATAATGCCAAACACCCCGTATACCTGGCGTTGGCCGAGTTAGGTAGAGCCGTAAAAACAATCTTTCTATGTCGCTATCTGAACGATGAGCGAATACGGCAAGAGATTCAAGAGGGCTTGAATGTTGTCGAAAATTGGAACAGCGCCAATGATTTTATCTTCTATGGCAAGAGTGGGGACTTCACCTCTGGTCAGGTGGCTTTGCAAGAGCTTTCTATGCTCTGCCTGCATCTACTTCAGATCAGCCTGGTCTACGTCAATACCTTGATGATTCAGCAGGTCCTTTCTGACCCTGTTTGGATGCAGAAGATGGGGCCAGACGAGCTGCGGGCATTAACACCGTTGATCTATGCCCACATCAATCCCTATGGCATTTTCCGGTTAGACATGGCTAAGCGATTACCCATTGAAGCGATAGCTAGTTAGACTGTTTTGCTTCCCAGATCACCTCAACCAGATGGGGTGATCTCACCTTGAAATTGAAGCAAAATCCATACCCTTAAATATAATTTAAACTTATCAAAAGTGCTTCGATTTTAGCTATTTCGGCTGCTCTTCTCCGCTAATTGCCCCTGGTGTCAGCTACGCTTCAATCACCCCAGTAGGATGTCCCTCACTCGTTTTTGGCTACTCAGACCTGACGGTTTCACCATCGCCCAACGCTTTCAGTTTCAGGTTTTGCCTGGACAGCAGGTTGACCTTTATCCGACTTTAACTTTGCGACCTAAAGATGGCATGAAGCTATTTATCATTTCATAATAATCTGTTGCGCTTCCACAGCGCCTAAAATCTGCAATGTAGCCTTCTGAGCATCAGTTAGTCCCCTGGCTCCGGTGATATCCATACCTTCGTAGGGCCGATCGCACCTCAGCGTCTTTAAGCATTCGCCTGTTTTAACATCCCAAAGTTTGATCGTTTCATCTTCACTGACACTGGCAAGATAATTCCCTTGAGGGTTGAAGGCCAGCGATCGTACCACATTGACATGACCCACCAACGTCTTCAGACACCTGCCATCATGGACATCCCATAGCTTTACGGTTTTGTCGGCGCTACCACTTGCCAGGAGATGGCCTTGCGGGCTAAACGCAACCGACCAGATCCAATTCGTGTGCCCCCTTAGGGTTTTAAGACAGTCTCCACTCTGGGCATCCCAAAGGCGTAGGGTCTTATCCGAACTACCACTCGCAATCGTGAGAGTATTGGAACTAATGGGAGTGTTGGAACTACAAGCGACGGTCCAAACCATACCGGTATGTCCTGACATCACCCTCAGGCACTGACGGCTATTGACATCCCAGAGCCAGACTTGTTTGTCAGAACAACCACTGACCAACGTTTGTCCATCCGGGCTAAAGGCCACCGATCGGACCTGACTGGGATGCTCTAGAACGGCCAAACGGTGACCGTCTTGAATATTCCATAGGTGTATGGTGCTGTCGTGCCCGCCACTCGCGAGGAGTTGACTTTTGGGGCTAAACGCAACAGACCAAACTGTATTGGTGTGCCCCGGTAGTGTCCTCACACAGCGGTTGCGCCGTATGTCCCAAATTTTCACGGTTTGATCCGCACTGCTACTCGCAATCAGGCGGTTATCAGGATGAACGGCCACCGACAAAATCCAGTTCTTGTGACCTGTGAATGTTTTAAGACACCGTTCCCGTTCAATATCCCAGATCTTAACGGCATAGTCATCGCTGCCACTGATGAGGGTTTGCCCATCGGGGCTGAAGGCGATCGCGCGAACGGCGTTGGCATAGCCTGTCAATGACTTCAAACAGTGTCCCGTTTGGGTATGCCAAATTCTCACCGTTTGGTCTTCACCGCCGCTGACAAGCGTGCTATCATCGTGACTCAGGGCAATCGACCAAATCCAATTCCCGTGGCCAGACAGGGTCTTTAAGCAGTGACCCTTCTGCACGTTCCAAATTTTTATCGTTTGATCACCCCCGCCACTCACGAGTTCCTGACCGTCAGGACTAAAGGCCACCGATCGAATGGCACGGGTATGGCCTGTGAATGTTTTGAGGCACTGCCCCGTCTGAACATCCCAAATCCTCACGGTTTCATCCGTACTCCCCGTGGCGATCGTCTGACCATCCGGACTAAAATCAAGCGACCAAAAACTGTTTGTATCCTCTACGGTGTGCAAGCATTCACCGCTCTCCATCTCCCAGATTTTGACCCTTTGATCCCAACCGGCGGACGCTATCAAGTGACCATGGGGGCTAAAGGATACCGCTTGAACATAATTCGTATGTCCCTTCAGGGTTTTAAGACAGCGGCCCTCTAAATCCCAGAGTTTGACCGTCTGATCGGAACTGCCGCTTGCAACTATCTTGCTATTGGGGCTAAACACGACCGACCTAACCCAATTCGTGTGCCCGTTCAATGTCTGCATACAGCATCCAGTGTGGACATCCCAAATTTTCACGGTTTGGTCGGCGCTGCCGCTCACCAGCCATTGACCATCTGGACTAAACGCAATCGACCAGATCCAGCCATCGTGTCCTCGGCAGCGACCATATTCTTCGCCGTTGGCCATCTGCCAAAGTTGAATGATACCGCTTGTACCGGCTGCGGCAAATAGGCTTCCATCGGGACTGACGGCAACGGTATGAATACCCCCAAAGGCATCATAAAAAGTCGTTCGTAAAAAATGAGCCTGTGAAAAATTGGCATGATGGAGGTTGAGTCCCTGTAAATAGGCTTGCCAAATAGTGAGATTAGAGAAGTCATAGTGGGTCACTTCAACCTGGAGTTGACGCATGAGATTGAGTGCATTGCCACCCGCATAACCTGACCTTACTGGTGGTTGTCCGCGTAAAGGGGCTAGGCACTGAGTGAGCATCGCCGCAATGTCTTCTGAGCTGCCAAGATTGGCTAAAAGTTGGTTCGTAATCGGTTCTAGGATGAGATTGAATTGCGTTTGTTGAACAACGTCATTCGCGGTTGTTTTGAGTAAAGCATGGCTGATCAGCCGGGCTGTTTTTTGTTCCGTGATTTCAGTGACAACCTGTTCAATTAAACCTTCCGTGACGTATTCCATCACGACAGGTTGCTGGGTATAGTGTCCAGATTGTTGCTCAATCAGCGATCGCCAATCTAGGGATTCGAGAGCTTCTAGGAGGCTAGCTCGGGTGACCGGAGGCACCATATCGTTGGCCAGCGCTTGAATGGAGGTCCATTCGCGGTTGATGGCCAACCAGTACATAATGTTTTTTTCCAGGGCCGAGAGCCGCTCAAACTGTTGATCCAGGAGTCGCTGTGTGCCGTTGAAGAGAAATATGCCCTCGTCTAAAAAGGGAGCAATCTCACCATCAAATAAGGCATGAATCGACCCAGCCGCGATTTTTAACGCCAATGGGCTACAACCATAGCGTTCGCAAAGTTGTTGTTTCTGCTGGAGGCTGCCCACCAGATCTTTGGTCTCGATGATGCCTAAGGCAGTTTCGAGGGAGCCGCTTAGTTGGTGAGATCGCACCGCCAGCCCCGTCCCTTCAAATGTGGCAATTTCAGCTGGTTTCTCGCGACTGGTGATGAGGACACAGCTTTGATGCGGCGATTCACCCAGAAGTCGAAACAGGTCTCCATAGGGCTCATATCCGACTCGATATTGCCCGGCTCGATTGCCTGCCCGGAGAATGGTCTCAATATTATCTAAAATTACCAGGCAGCGGCAGGCTTGCAGCCAGTGTCTTAGACGATTCGGAGTCGCCTCCAGGTCTTGTTGATTAGATAAAAATAGCACCAGATCCTGTAACAAGCTGTCTAACGGGGGTGCATTCCGCAGCGAGCGCCAGATCACATAGTCAAACTCACCCTGAATCTGCTGGGCCAGCTTCACCGACAGGGCACTCTTACCAATGCCCCCCATGCCCAATACCCCCACTAGCCGACAGCGGTCAACCTGTATCCATTTTTTCAGGGTGGCTAACGCCTCAGTACGACCATGAAATATAGAGACATCTGGGGCCTCGCCCCAATCAACTTGCACGGTTGCGATCGCAACTTTGGCAACTGAGGAGGGGCAATCGTCAGCTACGGCCTCCGGGTGAACATAGTCTTCAGGCGTAAGCGCCAGACCAAACGCCTCAAAATAGTCTGCGATTGTCTGGCGATCAACCGGTGCCTTACCAGCACGCACCTTCGTCAGGGTGTTAATGCTCAGCCCCGTAATTTGAGCTAAAACCTCCAAGGTGTAAGGTTGGCGAGCGTTATCTTTAGCCGCTTGCTGAGCTTCTGCCGTTTGCAGTCGTTCCCAGCCCTGAGAGGAGAGCTTCACACCACGCCTACGTTTTCCTTTGCTCGAGTTTTTTACCACTACGCCACGTCTACGTTTTCCTTTGCTCGAGTTTTTTTACTACAGGGATTTAATCAGATGCAGGCTTCAGGGTTCACTACAGCCTTAAACAGCCCATTTTCCCATTTACCACCTCATAGTAGAGCGTTTAAGTTGTGATTATGATTCAAATTTTAACTTGTGACCATAGCCTCCAGTCAAGAAAGAGGTATGCAAATCCCATCCGGCCTGCTTTCTAGAGCACGACTCCGGCGCTGAGTTAAGTTGTGACTCAACTTAGGAGCCTAAGTTGTGAACTTGACTGGTGAGCTCTTGTTAGCTGAGGCACGTTAGTAACGTGTGTCGAGCAAGGCAACATTCCAGAAGAGCATCGACTCTCTGGCCAACTCTCTGGCAATTGCATCAGCACAACAGAGCTTTGAGACAAAGAGATTCCTTTTTATCTCTTGAAGACCTCAATTGATTTCCAACAACATTTTAATTTAGCGAGGCTATATCGATGACAAAGCTATCAAAGCCCAGACCTACCATCTCTCGGCCTGTCACTCGGCCTACCACTCGGCCTACCATCTCTCGGCCTACCCCCCAGCGACCACCCATCGCAGAATCTATCGATACTGGCGAACCGCCCTCAGGTCCCCCGCCAGCCGTTGATTTACCCTCCGATGCTGAACAGGCAACCACACGCTCAGAGGCTGAAACCTATGGGGAGATCGGCAGCACCCTTGGCAAAGACTACGAACAATCTCCCCCAGAGGATATTCCCGGTCAACCCCTGTCGCAGCTAGTGTCGTCCGGCGCGTTGCCACAGTATGATCTCATGCTGCGGCTGCAATCGCAGATCCAAGAGGGATCTCTCACCCTAGATAAGTCAGTACTGGGAGACTACGGCATTCTGGCCGAGCTAGTTGGCTCAATCTTAGATGTGCTAACCCCCATCCGCAATCCCAAAATTGAATTTGCGAAAGGGTCTCCAGGCATCGTCGGCATCCCGGGTATGGAGATCTCGGAAGATCCCTCGACAGACGACAATTTGGCAACGCCCGAAGACCATGCCTTAAAGCTTTCGGGAGACGTGACGCTCTTTGGTTCAGAGGCCGCAAAACTGGAGTATGCTGACTTCTTCCACTACAAGGGGAGACCCCACTGCGTCTT
This sequence comes from Cyanobacteria bacterium P01_D01_bin.44, assembly GCA_039200855.1. Lineage (GTDB taxonomy): Bacteria > Cyanobacteriota > Cyanobacteriia > Phormidesmidales > Phormidesmidaceae > SIO4C1. The sequence goes on from JBCCRZ010000143.1 coordinate 6,893, forward strand.
CAAGTATATTCTCTCTAAAGACTTGGGAATTGGGACGTTCTTACCAGGCGTGCCCCTACTCCAGGGCCTAAAACTCTCTGGGCCAACCTTGATTGCAGCAACAGCCAGTACCCTATACGATCCGAGCCTCGACTCGGGAATTAACGAAGGATTCAATTTCTTCGGCAATTTGAAAATTGCTGAGTCGGATGATCCCAGCATTCGCTTTATTGGCGATTTGCTCAGGGTCCAGGAACTAGCGCTGCATGCGGCAGTGGATACCGCAGGTGCAACCCCTGAGTATTTGCTAGAAGGGGCGGTTCAGCGGGATATCACGCTGATAGATGGGGCCAATTTTAAGCTGCGGTTTACCCGTTCGGATGTGGGTATATACGTGAAAGGAAAACCACCAGAACCCTCTATTGCCCTGTCCAACGACTTGGTAGTCACCCTCAAAGAGAACGGACAAGACACCCATCTGGTGTTTACTGGCGGCGTGAAGGTTGAGCTGGAATCTATCACAGGCTTCTTTACCATGAACGGGACAGGGCGCAGTCCGCAAGGCGCGCTCTCTGGGTCTGTTCAAAATACAGGTGAGTGGAAAAACCCCTTTGGGATTCCTGGCATCACGATTCGACAATTTGCATTGCAGGTTGGGTTCACCTATTTGTTCCCATGGGTAGATAACGTTGGTATTCATGCCAATATGAAAATTGGTGACGTGGATGGTCAAATTTCTATCCTGGTAGATACCAACGATCCGGATCAGTTCGTGCTGGCAGGGGCAACCGAGCGGATTACGATGATCCAGATTATGAGCGCCATGACACCCGCTACGTTTGTTGCGTATCAGGCACTGCCGAGTAAACTCCGGCGGGCAATGAACAAAACGCTGGATGTGGCTCTAGAAGATGTCAAGGTCAGCATTGTTCCGAGTGCCACCTCGATTGGGGGCGTCCATTTTCGAGATGAAGGGGTCACCATTGCAGGTAACCTGGCAGTCTTTGGTTGGCAGGCGAGCATGTATCTAAACGTGGATACCTTTGATGGCATCACGGCGGCTGCGGACATGGACCCACTCAACATTGCAAATGTGTTGAAGATATCGGGCGCTTTAGGAGAGGCCGCGCCGAAGATGCGTTTGCGGGTGTCACCCACTGAAACACCCGAGCTCTATATTTCTGCGAAGGTTGAGTTTTTGGCCCTCAGTCAAGAACTGTTTGTAGAGGTGGGCGAAGACGGGATGTTGTTCATCCTCAAGCGCGATTTAGGTAAGCTGCTCTCTACAAACTTACGCTTCTCCTATGGCGATGGCGACTTTGAAGCCCTCGGTAGCATCAATTTCAACCTGAATTTGAGCGTAAATACGCTGCTCGGTGAGATTACCCTCGTGGATGTTGGCTTTAATGCTAGCGCCAACTTCCGGGCAGGCCAGTCGGCAGGGTTCTATGCCTCAATTGAAGGGGACTTCCGGCTCTATGGGCAGAAGGTTACTTTCCCAACCCTGACCTTAGATGCCGCCCCCAGCGACTTTCAGGCGGTGTACAACCATGTGATAGACCAAATTAAGGATAATGCTCTAGATCTTGTGAGCAGTGCCTTAGAGACTCTTGAAGAGTGGGCAAATGCCGTCAAGGATGGACTCATTGACTTTGGCGGAGAAGTGGCGGAGGTCGCTCATGATGTTTACAAGGCATCAAAAGAAGCGGCTGCTAAGGCCTATCAAACCTTGAGCAAGGGCGCGACGGCAGCGGCGAATGGTCTTGCTGCTGCGTATGACCTTTCTGCTGAAGGCGTAGCTGAGGTGCTCAGAGGTGCCAGCTATGCGGCAGAGGAAGTTGCCGAGGCCATGGAAGATGCCTTCAACCTCACAGTAGAAGCAGCCGCTGAGGCCCTGAAGTATGCAGGCTATGCCGCAGAGGAAGTGGGCGATGCTCTCAAGAGTGCTTACGATGCTTCGGCCAGGATAGCTGCCGAGGCCCTGAATCATGCAGGCTATGCCGCAGAGGAAGTGGGTGATGCCCTCAAGAGTGCTTACAACGCCACTGCCGACGTTGCCGCCGATGCCTTGAAATATGCAGGCTACGGGGTGGAAGAAGTCGGTGATTTTCTCCAGGGTACCTACGGCCTAGCCGGGGATGCACTCAAGGATGCTTTACGGGGCGCTGGCTATGCGGCCAAGGAAGTGGAGAAGTTCTTGAAGGATGTTGGGCAATGGTTTGAAGACAACTTGAACCCGACGAAGTGGTAGACAAAAAAGAACAAAGTAATCTCTTTAAGATTCTCTCTTCGAGAATCTTAAAGAGACCCAAAAGAGACCTAGAAAACTAAGGAGAACGATAATGTCAGTATCGAATGTTCATGGCTTTGTAGAAAAACTGAAAGACTCGGACTTTCGGGCGCAGGTGGCTTCAGATCTGTTGTTTATCCAGGAAGGAGACTGGACTGCGGTCAGTCAACTGGCAGCCAAACACGGGTTTGAGTTTACTGAAGATGAATTAAAGTCTCAAATGAAAGTCTACTGGGGATTCTTCAAAGGCGCAGGCCAAAACCCCGAGTCAGGCTGGCGTGATTCTACGCTGTCGGAGGCTTGAGGTTAAGATAATGTTGTCCTCCGCTACGATGGTGGCTTCCCCTACGAAGCTGTCTTTGGATAGTTTGTTGACGCAAATAGGCATATTCCTGAAAGCTTGTCCAAAGGTGACTTTGGAATGGTCACTGAGAGTGGGCGCGGGGACAATGTCTGATGGCGATCACATGACCTGTTGGGTAGAGGGAAGCCCTAAGGGAAGCTCTAAGGGAAGCCCGAAAAAGAGCTTTTCCAGCGTTGCCCAATTGCTCAAAGCGATCGCCGCCCCCCCTTCCGTTCAAACCATACAGGCCACACAATCGCCTATCTCCGTAAGACAGGGCATCAGCGTTGCCCTGTTAGAGCATGGGATTGAATGGCGGCTCTATTTACATACTCGCGAGCCGGATGCTACAGATCGCTACCAATCTTGGCGATGGCGATCTGTAGAGTCTGAATCAGGGCCTGAGCCAACGGTTGTGCAAACAGATCGCTATGAGTTTCATTTTTTGCCAGCCACACCAGCAGGAGAAACACCTGTAGAGTTGGTTCATCCCCTCTTTGTTGATGCGGTGCAGCAGTTAGTACAACATAAGCGATTACGGAGTATGTCGGGATTTTGGCTACGCTATCGGGGGAATCAAGTATTGCAGGTGGATTTGATTTATCCCTGGTATCCTCGGCTGTCTGAATTTGATTCGACATTGCGATCGCTTGTCACTGCCATAGGTGGATCAGATGCGTGGATAACAACATACGCAGATTATCCCATTCGGCATATCGCCTTTAACGGAAAAGACCGAGAGCCAGGGTTTACGCTCTATTTTTCAGCGCCCATAGATATGGGCTCAAAAATGGGTTGGCCCTCTACATTGCAAATACTAAAAGAGCGAGTATGCGATCGCAGTCAAAAAATACAGCAGCATATGGAACAGACCTTATTCTCTAGGCTACCAGCTAGAACAACAGGGCTGGCTCAAACAACAGATACTCGGATATCGGTAGGGAAATTTTACGATACACAGCGCATCGATCTATGGCGTCAGGTGTTAGGGCATAAAATGCATTATCACTTTGGCCTTTTTGAGGATTGTCACCAGCTGCCCAATGAAGAAGACGCTATTGATGCGGCATTTGATCGGGCAGTGAGCGAGCTGTATCCCTTTATCCCTAGAGGTAGCCGCGTTTATGACATTGGCTGTGGTTGGGGTGGCCCCGCCCTGCAGCTGCGGACAGAACGAGGCTGCCAAGTAGAGGGCATCACTATCAGTCAAATGCAAGCCCAGTACTGCACAGTACAAGGGTTACAGGTGCGTCATGAGAACGTAGAAGAGACCTTGCCGCCAGGATATTTTGACTGCATGATCATGATGGAGTCCCTCTGCCACGTCCAGGATAAGCTGCGTTTGTTAAAGAGCCTCCGGCTGTTTGGCAAGAAATTAGTCATTCGAGCACATTGTCAGGATCGTCACCCTACAAGTCGAAACTTCGGAGGGACAATGCTGATGAACAGTTCATCACAGCTGCGATCTTTGATAGAACAGGCCGGGTGGAACATTGTTCATTGGCAG
>JBCCRZ010000144.1:0-10998 GCA_039200855.1 Cyanobacteria bacterium P01_D01_bin.44
GCAGACTGACGGAAATAATAAATAAATTCTAAGCAACCTCAATAACGAGTTGGAGGGCTGATTATACTGAACTATTCTGCCTAATCACCCATATAGGGATATTATGCTGACGTATTTCCACCTAATCGCCCGTTTGGTGTGTTTAGGCTGACATATTTCCACCTAATCACCCGCCTGGGGTAGTTAGGTGGAACAGTTCTCTCTAATGATGAGTTAGACGCTCGACTCGAAGTCGTTCGAGGGAGTTGGAAAGGCTCCCAAAGGCCTTTCTCCGCTAGTGTTCAAGCGGATGTCCACCTTGGATGGAATGTTCAACCCGCAAGGGGATGGCAGTATTAGCAGACAAGGTCAAGTGTCAGAGCATCTTCAGAGCCCAATTGGGGATGCAGGCTAGGGCAAGGTTGCTAAGGATAACGCGAGTGAATCCTTGATGAGATTTCGTTAATTTAGGTGCTCGAAAGGGCTGATACGAGCATGTTGAGGCATATGGGAATGGATAGCGTCTAATGTCCATTGCAAACACCTCTCCCCCCAGAGTAAAGAGGCGTCTAAGGCAACTGTATCTCCACCCGATGCAGAACGGGGTAACCCCGATAGAGTCCTGATTCTGAGAACAGATTCAGGTAAGCGATGGGTAACCAAAGCTGAAACCTCTAGCGGGAACAGGATGTCCCAAGAAGCAGACATTGCTAGCCGAAAGGCAACCGGAATTCATAACGGGGCAGATAGGGCAAATGCTTAACCCGAAAGGGTGCGACGTGAGACAGGTGATCGTCTTGATTTAAGGTGAGATGAAACTTAACTGATTTGGAAAAGTTAGGTGCAAGCTTCGGTTTTCAAACGTAACAGTCTTAACAACCCTTGCGGGTTGTTAAGAATCGGAACACTGAATTTCGAGATATTGCTTGAACCGCATAAAGTGCTGTGTCTATGTGTTTTAGTGAATAAATAAAGCTATATCTAAAACCCACTTTTTTACCCAACGTGGTTCATCTGCCAAAGTGTAGCACCAGTGTCTACTGAAGTAGTGAGAATACGCAAGCATTATGGATGCAAATCTGAAGCGAATATTAAACTTCATTTTACTTATTGAAGTACTTTCACTGTCAACAGGAGGCTTCGCTGCCTTTCTTGCGAGAATTCCAACTGTTGCTAGCGCAGGCATCCCTGGTGAAATTATCGAACCGTTAGTGTTCAATGCACCCTTAACATTGAGTTTATTAATGATATTTGTTGCAAGTGAACGGTTGGTTAGTTCAAATCATAGGCTTTATTATAAATTAATTCCTTTTTATCTCTTATGTATTTTAATTGTTTTTGCGTTAGGAACAGCCCTAAGTCTGGGGCATCTCAGTCTTTTTCATAACTTTGGTGTCGATATAGGAGCTGATCCTAGGGAGCTTATTAACTCCTTTACGCAATCATGGGATAGTAGTAGCGAATGGCGCTCACAATGCACCAGATACATAGCAAGAGTTGAGCTTCCTTGTGTATTACTTGCGTGGATAGGTAACTTTTTATCTCTATTCTTAGGAATGTACCCTATCAAAGAATGGTTGCTTTCAACGGCTAGTGCTGTGTTTGTTGTGTGGACATTTTCAGATATGGGAAAGAAAGCTTCAACTATGTACCTGGGACGCTTGTGTGCTATCGGTATGATAGTTTTCTTGATTGCTATTGGAAGTCATATTGCGGTAGCAAGAGAACTTCCAGCATGGAACAGCAAAGAAACATCTCCTGAATGGGTTCAATACCTTTCTGACAAGGTAAGCATTGACAATGGCGTAGTCCGAATATCCGCCGACGCTCTAAGAATTGAAGGTATCAATGGTAGTTTAACCCTTTCGCCGGGAGGTATCAGCACAAAATTCGGTGAAGGAGATCAAAATTATGCATTTATAGGCGATAGTATCCTCATGTATCAGGACGGAGAAAGCGTGGTCAAATTGAGCAATTCTGGACTTTTTGTGAAGGATCACAGCGGGTATTATGACGATGCACGGGTAATGGTTAGCCCGCAAGGTGTCTCAATAGGTTATTTAAGACTTTCTGGTGGGGGTGCAGTATTAGACGCAGATGGTGTCTCGGTGAAAGAAAGGTGAAGGAAGACTTACTATCCCTTAATCACATCTTTCTCAACAAGGCCAGAGCGTCTAAAAGCCTTTTAGGATAAAGATTTCAGTGATGGCAATCACCGATTTTGTAGGGTGCCTTCCCCACTGCAACTCCTCATACCCCACCGATAGATATTTTGGAACGCACCATGCTAGTAAGTTCCTTGAAGCAAGCGGTTGCAGTCTAACTATGCCCATGCACACCGACCGTCGAAAGTAGATTGATATGATGCAAAGGTTATCTGCGGCGGGTGATGGGCAACGTTAGCTATCAATCTGTCGATTAAAAGCTGCTTGCCCATTATGCTGACTTTCTTTAGCGGGTTATTTCATTGCAGGTAAATGAATGACACATAGACTGACCAATGAAAAAAATTGATAAGTTGCAAGCTAGTGCCACTTCAAGTGTGTCCGTGCTGTCAATCTCTCAGGCAACGACAGCTACGTTCACTGATCTTTATTTTCAGCACACATTTTTATTCTTCATTCAGGTTGGTAGCAAAAGGGTATTGTGTCCGATAAACGGCGAACTGATCGGGCATGCCGAAGATGTGATGATATTTCCGCCTGGGTCTATGGTGACGATGGAAAACCGACCCGTGCTTGGCGATGATTATCGAGCTACTGGCGTTTGCTTTCCACGTCATATGATAGGAGCGGTGTTCTCTAACCAAAAATTAAAGTCTAAATCAACTGGCATCCAAATCGTGCCAGCTTCTACAGGTCAGTCCTTCCAAATATTAAATACTATTCAGGCCACGCTGGACGACACAGAAATACCAGAGCCCATAAGACAGCATCGACTGCTGGAACCCTTGATCTGGTTAAAATATAATGGTGTTCATCTCTCAACTCATGAAGCAGAGCAACCACTTAGCAAGGTTAAAAGACTTATCGAAACAGATTTAAGCCACCCTTGGCGGTCCAGTGAAGTGGCCGATTATTTTGCCATAAGTGAGGCAACCATGAGACGTTGGTTAACCAAATCCGGGCAAGGGTTTTCAAAAATACTGCAGAATACAAGACTTGAGCATGGGCTTAGCCTTTTACAGTCAACAGACATTCCAATTTCAGAAATCGCATTTGATTGTGGATTCAAAGCACCATCCCACTTTTCGGATTCGTTCAAGAAGCGATTTGGGATTAAGCCGAGTGAGATACGCAAGGTAGAAGGTTGAGCGTTTTTCGATAGTTTCTGCCTGATTGGTGAAAGTAGAGTAAAGCTGTCCTTGCTAAATTCAGAGTGTAGACAATACTCAACTTAAAGAGGACCACGACAATGCTTAGTAAGTTTATTGCTCTTGGCTTTTTGCTCACCACAATGATCGCATCTCCTACATCTGCGCAGGAGTTTAACTTAACCAGTACAACCGTCTCCGAAGGTGAAATGTTGACAAACGCCCACGTTTTTGAGGGTTTTGGATGCGAAGGTGAAAACCAGTCACCACAATTGTCATGGACTGGCGCACCAGAAGAAACAAAAAGCTTTGCAATCAACGTGTATGATCCAGATGCACCAACCGGCTCAGGTTGGTGGCACTGGAATGTCGTCAATATTCCAACCTCCACAAACTCTATTTCTCAGAATGCGAGTATCAATGACGACCTACCTGGTGAGGCGATTGAGATTCGAAATGACTACGGTACTATTGGGTTTGGCGGCGCTTGTCCCCCTCCCGGTGAAGTCCATCGTTACATCTTTACGGTGTATGCGTTGAGTACGGAACGCTTGGAACTGCCTGAAAATCCAAGCAATGCGCTTGTCGGTTTCATGATCCGTGCAAATATGCTCGACAGTGCAAGTATCACAGCGGTTTATCATCGATAATATTAATAACAACAACAGTTTTACCCCCAATCTCTCGCTAGAGATTCAGAGGGGTAAATTTCTTTAATTGAAGGTGCTAGCTAATCGGGATAGGGAGAATCCTCACGAGTCCCCCCTCCCACACCACCCTGCAAGCGGGTCTACCCCAAGGGCACTTCCAATGGTCGCGCACAGGGCGGTTCAGCACCACGGAGCAAACATTAACTGACTCTGTCAAACGTAACCCTGGGCTTTCATCCACAGGTCACGGATTGACAGCAATCCCTGTTGTGCCAACCACTCATTGGTCATCCCAGATTGAGTCACCAGCGTTCTCGACAGGTGCCAGTAGCCTCGGCGACCAATGCCGGTCAAAATCGCATGAAGTTTATCGGTCCCGAGGGCCAAGAGATTACTGATGTGCGTGCGCGGCCTGCGCCACTGTTTCCAGTAACACATCCTGATGCGCCTTCGCAACCAGCCATCTAGCTCCGGTATCGGGTGATAATATTGCGAGATGCCAAAGTAGCCCATCCAGCCTCGCAGATATTGGTTTAAGCACTCTAGGCGGTATTCCATTGAGACTCTCCAACTGCGAGCCGTTAAGCCCTTCAGTCGATGTTTGAAGTCTGCAAAGGCTTTGTCTGACCAATACACGCGAATCCCTCGAAATTGAAATCCAAGGTATTCCAACGCATGGACGTTCACCACCTGTGACTTTTGCCGATTCACCTTCAGTCTTAGCTTTTGGGTAAGATATCGGCTGACGTTGGCCATCACTCGCTTGCCTGCTCGCACACTTCTGACCAGGATTACCAGGTCGTCCATGTAGCGGACAAAGCGGTGGCCTCGCGCCTCCAGTTCCTTATCGAGATCATCCAACAATAGGTTAGAAAGCAACGGTGAAACAGATGATCCCTGTGGGGTACCCCAATCTGTTGCCTGGATGATGCCATCCACCATCACAGCTGCTCGCAGATAACGGCCTATCAGCTTCAAGAGCACTTTGTCATGCACTTTTCATGATACCCGAGCCATCAGAACGTCATGTTGGACAGTGTCGAAAATTTTCTCCAAGTCCAAATCCACGGCAATTCGATAACCCGATTTCAAGTAGCCTTTTATCTGCTTGATTGCTCCATGAGCAGAGCGCTGGGGACGGCTCCCAAAACTTGACTCCGAGAATCCAGAAAGAGTGGCGTTAGCACCTGGAGGATAGCTTGCTGGATTACCCGGTCCACAACACAAGGTACCCCTAACAATCTCTCGCCTCGTCCACCGGGCTTGGGTATGACTACCCGTCGCACGGGTTGAGGGCAATAGGTGCCATCCAACAGCGATTGGCGAATGGTGGGCCAATGCTCTCGGGCATAAGCCGGAAAGTCCTCCAGAGTCATCCCGTCACTGCCGGGCGCTCCTTTATTCGACTTCACCCGTTTCCATGCCTTCAGCACATTGGCTTTCTCTACCACTTTCACCATCAGATTCATGTCTAAGGCTGGCTGCATTGCCGTGCGCCAAAGCGTATCTCCCCCGTCCAGGTTCATCAACACCTTTGAGTCCGTCATGCGTACACACTACGTTGGTGCGGACACAAGAGAAGTTACTGAAAACCTTTGAGTTTATCTGCTGCCGCACAACTACACCGTTCGGCTGTAAAATCTATCCACGTCCCTGAAATTACCCGTACGAGAAAAAAATCAATAGAATGCGCAAAGTTGAATTACGTCTATGAAGACAAAAGTATCAAGGTCGTAGACAATACACAAACTTATAGCCGTGGGAAGGAAATTGAGCTTCATTGTTGTCCAGTCTGTGGCTGTGTAGCTTTCTGGCGTGCGTAGAAAAAGAATTAAGAAAGTCGTCGTATCGCAGTTAACCTACGGCTAACCGAACCAGATGCTGTCGCACAGCTTCCCATCTATCAAAGTGGTCGATGATTTAGATACATTGAAGACCTGCTGCGCGACGGTCGGTGCGTGGCAGACTATTGGTTCTAGCATGATACAGCGCATAAGAAGCTGCATATAAATCCATGCGCTTAACAGGTCTTGAAATTTACAAGAGTTTGATTCTAATTAGTTAGTATAAAATATTTTCACCATTGGAGAGATCAATCCGTATGATCACAATTAGGCGAGCACATTTAGATGACTCAGAGATCTTAGCTAACCTGGCCGAACGCACCTTTCGAGAGACATTTACAACAGAAAACAATCTCACTGACATGGAGCATCATTGTGCAAAGAACTTCGGTACGGAGGTTCAACAACAAGAGATTCTAGATCCCAACTGTGCCACCCTCTTGGCAGAGGTAGAAGACCAGTTAGTAGCCTTTGCCCAAGTTCGGCTACACTCCCCCAAAGACTGTGTTTCTGCCGACCACCCCTCGGAACTCCATCGATTGTACGTTGAAAAAGAGTGGCATGGCAAAGGCGTGGCACATAAAATCATGTCCAAGCTCCTATCTACAGCAGCGAATGCTGGAGCAGACTACATATGGCTTGGAGTATGGGAATACAATCCCAGGGCAATAGCCTTCTATGGCAAGTACGGATTTAAAGTTGTGGGTGAGCATATATTTCAATTCGGTAGCGATCCGCAACGGGATCTGGTGATGGTAGCAGAGGTCAACGAATCGATTATGACCTAACATTTGCGTGTACTCAGACTACTTTATTCAGAATCTGTTTTGTACAATAGAATACTTACAGCCGGTGACGCTCACCGTTAGCTTCATAGCCAAATTAGCAGCGGAACGCTGAGGGAACGATCACGGAACACCCGGCTAATTACCTTGGGCACAGTTGAACAAAACTTGCTGCATCGGAGGTAACCATGCTGCATTCCCAACTCATCAAAAGTGACATCAGTGAAGGACGCTTGACGTCACCGGCAAGCTTACCTGAACTTAAACAATCCTTATCTGCATTCAGAGCTGCCAGCACAACAGAAAAAAAATACGCCATTTCGACTCTAGTTCTAGCCTTTAGTAACGATCCAGCCGTGCGCTGGCTTTTTCCCGATCCTCACCAATGCCTGACCTATTTCCCACAGTTTGTGGTCGCATTCGCTGGCAAAGCTTTTGAACAGGGCACAGCTTATGTAAGTGGAGACTACACTGGAGCGGCGCTGTGGTTCGCTCCTGATATTGAATCCGACTCCGAGGAGGTTGGAGAACTCCTGCGAGGGTGCTTGTTCGAAGCCGATCAGCCCGATGCGTTTGCGGTCTTTGACCAGATGGCCCACTATCATCCTCACTATCCCCACTGGTACTTGGCACTGCTGGGGGTAGATCCCAGATATCAAGGCCAGGGTCACGGTTCAGGACTGTTGCGTGCAGTGCTGGATAAGTGCGATCGCGATCGCCTCCCTGCCTATCTGGAATCGTCTAACCCCGAGAATATCCTGTTTTATCAACACCATGGCTTCGAAGTGATCGGCACGATTCAGGCTGGGAAATCACCTCAGATTTTCCCCATGCTGCGTCGGCCAATTGCCTCCGTTTAGACATGGCTCATGGAATCCATTGATGATGATGTCTTTTCAGTGGCAGCTGGCAGCTTAGCGATTTCTGAAGCATCTACCCAACTGTACATTTTACTGATTTCTAGGAGAAAATTCATGATTTCGACTCCATTAAGACCCAATACCTTATCCATTACCGATGACGTCTTGCAACGCTGCGTAGAGCGCGTTTCCGTATACGATCGTGAAAATCGGTTTTGCCAAGAAGACTTTGACGAGCTAAAAGCAGCGGGTTATCTCTTGCTAACTGTTCCACCAGAGTTTGGCGGCAAAGGATTAACCCTGGCAGAAATGTCAAAGGAAACCCGGCGGTTGGCTTACCATGCCCCGGCAACGGCACTCTGCTTGAATATGCATCATTACTGGGTCGGGGTGGCAGCTGACCTTTACCGATCTGGAGACCATTCCACCGACTGGATTTTAGAGCAGGCCGGGCAAGGAAAAGTCTTTGCCGCAGGGCATGCCGAGACCGGAAATGACTTGCCGTTATTGTACTCAACAACAAAAGCTGAACGAGTCGAAGGCGGCTATCGATTTTACGGACGCAAATCCTTCGGGAGTCTTACCCCAGTATGGGATTGGCTCGGCATTCATGGCATGGATGACAGCGATCCGAAGCGCCTGAAAGTGGTTCATGCGTTTATGCCTCGATCAGCGACGGGCTACAGCATTAAAGAAACCTGGGATGTTTTGGGGATGCGGGCAACGCGCAGTGACGATACCCTACTCGATGGTGTTTTTGTTCCTGATGAATTTGTCTCGAGAGTTGTTCCAACAGGCTTTGGAGGCTCTGATTACTTTATTTTGTGCATTTTCGCCTGGGCACTGGTGGGATTTGCCCACGTGTATTGGGCGATTGCCCAACGTGCTATTGATTTGACCCTTGAGGCCGTTCCTCAAAAAAACTCTCTGGTCATGGGTAAATCCATGTCTCACCATGCCGAAATTCAACATGGCATTGCCGAAATGATTTTGGAGTTTGACGCCATCGGGCCACACCTGGAAAAAATTGCTGCGGACTGGTCAAACAGGATTGACTACGGCGGCGAATGGCCTGCCAAGCTAGTTTCAGCTAAATATCACGCCGTTGAAAGCGCTTGGAAAATTGTTGATCGCGCCCTCGACCTCTCCGGTGGCTTTGGCATGTTCAAAAAGAGTGAGCTTGAGCGTCTCTTTCGAGATGCCCGCGCTGGTCGTTTTCACCCAGCAAACTCGGCACTCACCCATGAAATTGTCGCCAAAGTTGGATTAGGCATCAACTTAGACGATCAGCCTCGGTGGGGCTAGTTCAAAAACTCGGTGAGGGCTATCGTTCTGGAAGGATAGTCCCTTACCGCCTGAGAATCTCGCTAAATTGGAGAAAAGTTACCGTGAAACATCTACTTTGGTCAAAGCCATGGCATTTGACCACTTTGCTGAGAACACTTTTGGGGTTGAACCGAAACATTTCGACGCACTGCAGCGCGCCGCAGCGCTTAAACCTTGATGGCAATGGCCGTATCTATCCAAAGATTAACCATCCCTTTGGATATCAGTACATTCAGCTCATTTGTAATCGCTGGTTGGAGATTCTGATTTTGGCTTGGAACGCGGGAATCGGTTCCAAGCCGCACAATCATCATCTTTCGATCAACTTCACCCGCGTTCTGTCAGGGCAACTGCTAGAGAGAAAATACTGCTTTTCTGCGGGGCAGCTGATCATCGTCTCTGAGAAAGTCATCCATCAGGGGCAGTGGACCTGGACATCACCCCACGAAATTCACGAGCTGGTGAGCCTGGATAATGCCGCTCGGACGCTACATGTCTATTTCCCCGGACGGTTGAGCCTGAAAGGTAAGCAGGCATCTTGAGCTGTACAGCGACAAACTACAGCAAACGTCCTGATGCATTAGGACATTTGCGTGTCACATTGGCGCTGTAACTTAACGCTTTCAGGGAATATGAATTGTCCTAACCAATGTGACCAACGCCATAAATTAGGAGAACCGTCATGTCTCGTTATCGCCATAACCTACCTCAACTTTCCCATGATTTGTTCCTCACCGATGGTGGCAGTAAACCATAGGGCGATCGCTCTACTACAAACGATTCGCTAGGAGTACGAAACTGAGCAAAGCCCCATGATTATTAGCGGTTGCGTCGGTCCTCGGGGCGATGGCTATGTGCCCACCAAGGCCATGACGGCGGCAGCTCAGCAGTATCATCAACTCCAAATCGGTGACTTTATTACAGCGGGAGCCGATATAGTCACGGCGATTACACCGATAAGCGCCACGTGGATGCGATCTGTCAAGCTTGCCTGCCGCTGTTCTGGACTCACCTGTCGGCCCGTGCGATCGCAGCCCAGCAAAGTTGATAGAATAGCATTACCAAAAGTGAGCACGATGTTAACGGCAGTGGCTCAGGGTTTACAGCTCCAATTATTGGGGGGATTTTCTCTCACCTATAGTGCTCGCCCAGTAACCGATTTGACTCAGGGGCGAGCTCAGCTGTTGCTGGCTTATCTTGCCCTCCATCATACTATGCCCCAACCTCGCCAGCGGGTCGCCTTTCATCTCTGGCCTGAGTCTACTGATGCTCAGGCGCGAACTAACTTGCGGAAAGCCCTGACCTATTTACGGCGATCGTTGCCGAATGTGGAAACCCTGTTACAAATTGATAAGCAATCTTTGTGGTGGTCATCGAATAAGGGCTGTCAGTCAGATGTGGCAATGTTCGAAGCCGCCATGAACACCGCTGAGACGACTGACCAGGAGGCTGTTCGTAAAGCTCACTGGGAAAGGGCATTACAGCTTTATCAGGGCGATCTACTGCCAGATTGTGAGGACGAATGGTTGGTGCCAGAGCGAGAACGATTACGGCAACTTCATCAGCGATCGCTAGAGCAACTTACACAGCTCCTAAAACACCAGCAGGACTACTCTGCTGCCATCAGCTATGCTCAGCGGTTAGTCCGCCTGGACAGCCTCAATGAAACTAACTACTGTATTTTGATGCGACTGCAGCATCAGGTAGGCGATCGTGCCGGTGCTCTCCAGACCTATCACCAGTGCATGACCATCCTGCGGGATGAGTTAGGTATGGACCCAGGGGCAACAATCCGTCAGTGCTATGAGCAATTGCTGCACGAAGACGCAGCCATGCCGACACCACTTCAATCGCTACTGACGACTCAGCCCGTACCCACACCCAGTCCTACAATCTGTAGTACACCTTTGGTGGGCCGAGACACAGAGTGGGCTGTCATACAACAGTGGGGGAGCCCCCTCCTGGCAGGGACCTCAGAGTCTGCAAAACTTCCCCTGGGCACGCCCTCTACGCCCATGCTGCTACTGTTGCTGGGGGAACCAGGAATTGGGAAGACCCGGTTGCTAGAAGAGCTGTACACGACTGTGCAAACGACTGATACGCGGTGGATGTGGGGTTGTGGGTTTGCAGCTGAAATGATGCGCCCCTATGGCATGTGGATTGATGCGCTCCGGTCAAGCGATATGATATCCACCCAAAACTTACCGGATGAACTGGGGTTTTTGCTGCCGGAGTTGGGGC
>JBCCRZ010000145.1:0-10995 GCA_039200855.1 Cyanobacteria bacterium P01_D01_bin.44
GGTTTGGCCCACAATGACCTGGCCCAGGGTTTGGCCAATGCGATTTACCCGCGTTTGCAGATCGTCCATTTTAAGAATGAGATAGAGATAATTTGTATGTTTGAGGAAACTTTGGGGGGGGTTAGGAGATGGGGAAGGTGAGGGAGATGGGGGAGACAGGAGACAGGAGTTAGGAGGCAGGAGTTAGAGGAGGTGTGAAGATGGGGGAGATAGGGAGGATGGGGGATATGGGGAAGGAGTCAGACCTTTCAAACGGTCCCTTCCTCACCCTCCGCACCCTCCCCATCTTCAACAGGCGCTAGTAACATTAACCCCGTTACCCACTCCCCTCTAATCGCTGTCGAATCCGCTGTAACTGAGCCAGCCAGTCAGTCAAGCTACTGTCTTTTGCCGCAGTTGAGAACATGGGGGGCTTGAGTAGCGGATTTAAGTCGCTGGCAGTGCCGCCGGTTCTTTGTACCCAGGCTTGGCCCAGGGATGCCTCATCCACAAGCGTCCCTTCGCCAAATCCCAGGGCTTTTTGTAAGTGTAGCCGCTCTTCTTTAGCAATCAGATCTGCGACGAAACGATAGCCTCCGGCTTTATGCAATACTCCCGCCAGGGCCTGGATATAGGCCTGACTGTTGTCTACTTGACGAGCCCTCACCACTGACCGTGTCCCCAGACGCTGGTTTTGGGCCAAAATCAACACCCCCGTGAGCACTGTGATTTGGAGGACTGCCACCAGTATCGGGGTGCGGGTCAGGTACGTAAACCAATCTTTCGCAACGTCTTCGACAATATCCTCTGCTTCTCGATAGCCGTGGAGGTATTCATCGATCCAAATTGGGCCATTGGTTTCGGTGACCAGCGCGGCTAAAAAATCGTAATTGCCGGTTTCTGACTGATAGGCATTGGCCGCTAGATAGGGCGTTGTGGCAAAGGTAATGGTCCCCTCGCCCCTCGACTCTTGCCAGACGACGGCACCGGCATCATCACCCAGGATCTCAGAGAAATTTTTCTCCAGGAAGATTTGCCGTCGTCGGGTCTGAACCACAACACGCCCCTGGGGGCTCTCCTGCTGGGTAGAGAAGGGGGCTGCGGTCACAGCTCGATTGACCCCCAGCACGATCAGACGGTTACCATTGCTGAGCCAGTCTTTGACCCAGGTTTCGCTCCAAATCCAAGCTGGGTCTACTAGTCGGGGCCACACCTGGATGAGGGTTTGCGGTGGGGCCGCAGCCGTCGTCTGCTCACCCGTCGGCTGATCGCCATCCTGATTAGCTGGTTCAGCTAGGTCGCTATAAGGCAGGTCGCTATAGGGCCGCTGCCACCGCTCTAAAGGGATACCGCGCCCAACCATTTCGCGATACCACCCTAAATAACCATTGGGGGCACGGTTAAAGGTAGACCCATTCACCAGGCGACTGTTGGGGGCTATCAAAACACTCAGCAGCCCTAACAGCACCACCACAATTAGCCCAATCCAGACGTAGCGGTTTGAGAAAGTGCGGCTCATGACTTATCTAGCTCCCGATAGGCTTGGCGGCAGCGTTGAAAGTTTTCTTCGGTGAGGGCATCTGCCCCAAAGTGCGATCGCTCGTGGGTGCGGATCAGCAGCTGATAGGGGCGGGGTTGGGAGACGACGTCTAGTCGTCTCAAATACTCTTGATCAGTGCGGCTGGGTTGATGGCTGATCCACTCGCGGTCATGCAGCTTTTGCAGGGCTGCTCGATAAAACGCATGACACGCGGCTTGCCACTGCCCGGCCTGGGCCAGTTGGTTGGCCTGTCGTACCCACTCAGCCACCGTTAGATGGGGCGTTTCGGCCTCGGTTACGGCGGTTGTCTGCTGGGCCCGCCGAGGTTGGCGATAGTTGAGTAAATACTCCAGGGCTTGTAAAAGCAATAGGCTCAGCAGCAGCACCAGACAACCGATCAAAAACCAAAGCAGCATAGGCCCTAGCCAGGCTGGCCAGACAATCGGGTTGGGATCGGGCCCCGCATCGTCAGGTGTTCTTGAGAGCTGCCACTCAATCCACTGCTTGAGTCGTTGGCCCAATAGCTGGGCATGCCAGCCCACACTGCTGTCTTGAATGTCTTGAACGGGTTCGACTGCGATCAGCCAAGTCATGTGAACCGTTTATCCCTAAAATCTGTGCAAATTGCCGCCCCCATTATAGACATCACAACTTTGAATCTCTCTTACGAGAGGTTGACTGCCGCTGTTGGGATCGGTCATGGTGTCTTTATTGACATCGTCTGACACAGTGTCTTGCCCCGCACATGAGCGACCTGCAACCCTATGGTTAAATGGCCAGCCGCGACAGAGCCTCCTCTTTTCGTCAAACCTGTTTGCGCGCCCCTGAGCTTGATGCAAAATCCCACTGCCTGGCTACGGGCGTTTTGGCGGTTTTCGCGTCCTCATACTATCGTCGGCACCAGTCTGAGCGTGGTGGGTTTATTTGCGATCGCATGGGCCACTCGCCACCCCCTGGGCGAGCATCCAACGACGCTGCAGATCTGGCGAGCCATCACAGCGATGCTGCTCACCTGGCTGGCCTGCCTGTGCGGCAACGTTTATATTGTTGGGCTCAACCAGGTCGAAGACGTTGAGATCGATCGGATTAATAAACCCCACTTGCCGATTGCCTCGGGGGAATATTCGCGATCTCAGGCACTACTGTTAGTGACCCTTGCGGGCTTCAGTGCATTAAGTTTGGCGGTGCTTTCCCGTAGCCTTTATCTAATTGCTACGATTTGGCTCAGTTTGGCCATCGGCACCGCCTATTCGCTACCCCCCATCCGTCTAAAACGGTTTCCCTTTTGGGCCTCATTTTGCATTTTGGCCGTGCGTGGGGCTGTGGTGAACCTGGGCGTCTTTTTACATGCCTCTGGGCAATTGGACATCCCGTCAACGATTCCAGCGCGGGTCTGGGCACTGGCTTCATTTATCTTGGTGTTTAGTTTTGCGATCGCCATTTTCAAAGACATTCCCGACATCGAAGGCGATCGACAGTACAACATCTCCACCTACACCGTTCAACTGGGCCAGCGTGCTGTCTTTAACCTTGCCCGCTGGGTCTTAACCGGTTGCTACGGCGGACTTATCCTGTCAGCCCCGTTTTTACCTGGCATCAACCGCTGGCTTTTGATGGGCGTACATAGCCTCATGCTGGGCTATTTTTGGTACCTGAGTCGCCGGGTTGGGCTGCAATCTAGCCAAAGTCAGATAGGCCAAAGTCAGACAGATCAGAGTCAGGCAGACCAAACTCAAAGGCCTGACCGCCCCTCAGAAACTGAGCCGCCAGCAGCCCCGGCCATCTCATACCCAGTCTTTTACCAATTTATTTGGAAGCTCTTTTTTGTTGAATATCTTGTTTTTCCCATCGCTTGTTGGTTAGCTTAAAGCGACAAGGGGAAGGGCGAAAGGTGAAAGGCGAAAGGTGAAAGGTGAAAGGTGAAAGGTGAAAGGTGAAAGGTGAAAGGTGAAAGGTGAAAGGTGGCGCTTGTCTCCCCATCTCCCCCATCTCCCCCATCCTCCTCTGCTCCCCTTCGCCCTGACTCCTGCCCCCTTCGCCCCTTAGGCTATCAACTCCTCAATAAACGCATCCCCGCCCTGCAAGTTTCTCAGCGAAGGCTTCGCTGGGGATAACAGGTAAGGGGCTTGCCCAGTCACCAGTGGGATGACTAGCCGACTTGGGGGGGAGCTGGGTGGAGCAGACAGCGATTTGAGCAGCTGCTGAGCGGTTGCGATCGCATCGCTCCCCTGCCAGCGGGTTAGCCACACCTGCATCACGCCACGCTTTTCATCGCGCTCCAGCTTGACCCGTTGAGCAATACCCGTTTTGAGCACTTCAAACGCCTGCTGGATCACCGTCTGCTCCGCTTCATCATCGCTGAGGCCATGAAACGTTTCAGCATCGCCCCAGATCAGCATTTTTGTACCCACCGGGCAAGGTACCTCCCCCTGGGTCAAAATCACCGTAGCCAAGATTACCGGCCCGCACTGTAGCTGATCACAAAGCTTTTGATAAAGCGCCTGGTGCACTGTTGAAGACATGGTTGGGTACATCATTTGTAGACAATCATTCGTAAACAACTGTGTAGCTTTTCTTGATTTACAGGCGATGCCCCAAAGAACCGCATAAATTTTTAGCAGAATGAAATTAAACTTTGCCCCATCCAGACCCGTGCTTTCCACTCAGGTACAAACTCAAGTTTTCAAACTGGATGTGGGGTTTATTTACTCCCTGTACTGACATTACAAACCGCAATTATGCTTAACAAATCGCAACGTCAAGCATCGCTCATTCTAGTCAGCCTGATGACGATTGGCTTCAGTATGCCGATGGCTCGGGCTGAAGATCCGATACCTTCGGTGACCTGTGCTTACGATCCTGACTCGGGCTTAGCCAATCCGCTGGGGATGCGCAGCTATATCCGTCTGCAAGAAGTCAGCGGTAACACCAACGTGATCTTCGACCAATTTCCGTCTAACTTGGCTGGGCAAAGGGCAGCGACCATTGCGTCACAGCGGGTATTGACCTTTTACGACGTGGGCGTCAGCGATGCGCGCCAACTCTTGCTAAGCAATCCTGCGTACTATAACGAGCTGGTTGGCTATGATGCTCCCGACGGGTTTGGGCCAGTGAATAACGTCCTTGCTTGCAGGGTGGCCGACGCAGCGACCACGGGCGAATTACCCACGGGCGAATTACCCACGGGCGAATTACCCACAACGGGCGAATTACCCACATTAGAGGCCGTCCCGACCACCCAAACTCCCCCCGGAAATACGTCAACACCCATCACGCCCTATGACACCATTGCCAGCCTGCCCGATGGCAACTATCGCTACTGGTCTGGGCAGTCAGAGTTCCGAGCGGTGAGCAGTCAAGAGCTGTTAGATCGCGGCGGTGCCCTCTTTGTCTTCCGCAAAGCGGGAAACACGGTGACGGGCTCCTTTTCGTATGTTAGTAACCAAGCCATCTGCGTGAGCGGGCGGGTCAGCGGCAACACAATCAGCGGGCAGGCCTATCCCTATAACGGTGAGGTGCGAGACCTGGCAGAGTCGTTCGAGCCGTGGGGCCCCGCCGGGTTCTTGCAGGTACGGCGTGCTCAAACCATTGAGACAGGTGACTTTTATGACAGCGCTATCCTCAATCTCAATGACTTTTCGAGAATCAATGCAGGTGCGGTATTGCCCCCTGAGCGATGTGCCCCAGCAATGTGAAAGTTAAACCACAGCTGTCGTGGGAATTCTGAATGTTAGCCCCTTATCCTTGCAAAAAAGACTCTTTTGAGCTTTTTTGACTGCTTAGTACTAGAAGCAAGGTAAGGGCTCTTAAGTATTCCACCCTGCGCGGCTAGATGGCGAACATCAACCTTAGAAAACTGGTTCTACGAAAAGAACTGTCCTTAATCCAGGATATTGTCAATGCCATCGATCCCAAAGTCAGTATTCAAACTGCTGAAGGGCAGCTACTGCTGGGGGGGCAGTCGGAGAGCTATCATCAACGCCATCCAATTGCCCTTGATGGGCAAATTTTGGGCTGGGTACACGGCAACGAAAAAGCCGGATCGATTGCTCACTTGATTTCCCAATTGGTCTATCGGGAAATAGAAAAACGCACCCTAGCCCAGGAGCTCCTCGGAAAATATAAGGAAATTTCCCTACTTTTCAACCTGTCAGAAAAAATCATCGATAGCCTAAACGTGCAGGAGGTGGCCTCCCTTGTCTTGGATGAAGTTAGACAGCCGCTGAAGTCAAGTCATGGGGCCCTACTGCTGTTTCAGGAGAACGCCCACCTGCTCAAGAGTATTGCTAGCTTTGGGGATGATCGCCTGTTTCATCAGGCGATCTCGCCCGGCGAAGGCATCATTGGCACAGTGATCGAAACCGGGCGTGGCGAAATTGTTAATGATGTCTCCTCAGACCCTCGCCATGCGGGCAACGCGGGATGTATGACCGCCCTGATGTGTGTGCCCTTAAAAAGTAAAGAAGTCACCATTGGTGCGATCGCACTGTGCCGCGCCCATAGCCAACCCTATAGTGCCGAGGATCTAAAACTACTCACCACCCTGGCATCTCAGGCGGCTGGTGTTATCAATGCTCTACTCCACGAGCGACAGCTTAAAGAAAGCCGTCAGAATGATTTGCTCTTTCGCCTCTCGAGTCAGATTCGAGAATCCTTGGAGCTAGATGCCATCCTCGCTACCGCCGTCAGCGAAATATACCAGGCATTAAACCTGGATCGCTGCTGTTTTCTCTGGTATCAAACCGAAGCCAGAGTGCGACAACTCGCCAGTGCAACCCAAGGCTCCTGTTTGCTCCCCCAGTTTGTGGGGGGGCTTGATATCGTCACAGAATCCAGGCACGTCAGCCTGGCTCCTCTGGTGGGTGTTTATCCCCCTGAAACCGTGGGCGATTTGGCGCAATGGTTTCGCCAACAGGTGTTGGTACGTATTGATAATGTGTACGACTTAAAGAAGGGGGCGACCCAGCGGTTTTTGCAGGCCCATGACTTCATTGCGTTCCTGGCGATTCCCATTCAAACTCGCTCAGGTCAAACGGGGGCCATTTGCTGCGGAAAGCGTTATGAACCGAGCCCCTGGAGCGACAGTGAAGTCGCACTCTTAAAAGCGGTCACCAATCAACTTGCGATTGCCCTAGATCAATCCGAGCTGTATGAACAGAGCCGAACCACTGCCCACCTGGCCCAGGATAAAGCTCAACAGTTAGAAGCCACCCTGGCTACTCTGCAACAAACCCAGCTCCAACTTGTGCAGAGCGAAAAGATGTCCAGCATTGGTCAGATGGTGGCAGGGGTTGCCCACGAAATCAACAATCCCGTCACCTTTATCTACGGCAACCTCGGTCACCTCCAACACTACACCCAGGACTTAGTCGAGCTGATCCAGCTGTATCAGGCAGAGGGCAAAACATCCTCCAAAACCCTGCAAGAAACCATCAATGACATCGATCTGCCCTTTGTCCTAGAGGACTTGCCTAAAACTCTGCACAGTATGACCGTCGGTACCGAACGCATCCGCGAAATTGTCTTGTCTCTGAGAAACTTTTCTCGTTTGGACCAGGCCGACTTTAAACCAGTTGATATCCATGAAGGCATTGACAGCACCCTGCTCATTTTGCGTCACCGTCTGAAACCCAACGATACCTTTGCCGGTGTCGAGATCATCAAACGCTACGACGCTCTGCCCGTCGTTCAATGCTATCCGGGGCAGCTAAATCAGGTATTTATGAACATTTTGGCAAATGCAATTGATGCGCTAGAGGAGACAGGCGGCTCTTCGACTATTACCATCACCACCCAGCAAATCGACCCCAACCGTATCCAAATTTGCATTGCCGACAACGGTCCCGGTATTCCCCCAGCGGTGCAGGCCAAACTCTTTGACCCCTTCTTTACAACCAAAAGCGTTGGCAAAGGGACGGGGTTGGGGCTCTCCATTAGCTATCAGATTATTACCGAACGTCATAGCGGCGAACTGCGCTGTCAATCGCAACCAGGGCAAGGCACTGAATTTATCATCGAAATCCCCATTCACCAGACTGCTCCCCAACGCACTGACCGAGAATCAGAACCTGTCCAGCGTTCTCAAGGCTTGCTATCCGACCTAGCGTCCCCCATATCCCCGGTCCCCCATTAGCCCCATCCATTTCCTCACATTTTCCCCACATTAATCTCCATCATCCTTTCAGAAATTCCCTTATGACTACACCTCAATCGTCTCCTCAATCCCACCAGTCAGCCCAGGTCTCTACAGGGTTGCCCACAAATTGGCTCCACCGTCTCAAAGTCGGTCAAAAAATCGGACTGGGCTATGCCACAACCTTGGGGATTGCCGTAGTCGGCATCGTCACTGGCATTGTGCTCGGCAATGTTCATCAACACCGCGCCCTTGAGATCCAAGAAGATGCCATCGATGAAATTATTGAACTCAAAGATCTTGAAACTGCATTGATGCAACTTAGCGTCAATGAACGTGATTTAGTCACCTGGCTGGACAGTCCTGAGCAATTTCAAGCCACCTATCAGGCCTATCAGGACAATGCGCTGGCATTTCAGGTCGCCTGGGAGGAGTTGTTAGAAGAGTATGAAGAAGACGAAGCAGAAGGGCTCGAGCGGGAAGAAGAACTCGAATTTTTGGAGAACCTGGTCGAAACCTATGACGGGGTTTTGGAAACCTATTTAGCAGAGGTCGAGCGTTTTATTGAAGACTTGCCGTTGACTGAGCTACAGGGCAGCCGTCTGACCCAGGCACAGCAAAACTTGATTGAGTTCAATCGTCGCCCGGCTTCTCTAAAAGTGCAGGCATTCTCAGCGGCATTATCTGAAATGGTCGAATCGATTGAGGTCATCGAGCTAGAAGAAGCCGAAGCGGCGGTTCAAACTGCTGCCCGGCTGCGCATGCGGGTAATTAGCATCAGCATTGCCCTCTCTCTGATAGTCGCGAGTCTGCTGGCCTGGCTGATCAGTCGAGTAATCAATCGTCCCCTCAAAGCGGTAGAAGAGACCGCATTGCAAGTCACACGGGATAAAAACTTTGATCTGCGAGCTGCCGTGGTCAGTGGAGATGAGGTCGGGACCCTGGCCACTGCGCTCAACAAATTGATTGAGTGGGTCGGGACCCATACCCATGCCCTGACCTTGGCTCAACAAGACTTGGAAGCGCAAACTCAGGAACTCAATGCCATCATCGACAACCTGGGGGATGGGTTACTGGTGATCGACCCCAAGGGGTGCATTACCCGCTCTAACCCAGCTCTGCGGGAGCTATTTAGCCTCAATGACTCTCCCCTGGGGGGGCAGCCCGTCGAGGGCATCTTTGATCAGCGCATTACCGATCTCGTCAGCCAAAATCAGATCACCCCAGAAACCAGCCTGAGTGCCGAGTTAGCCCTACCTGAAAACCGGGTGGGTCAGGCCCTGGTGACGGCAATTATCCCCGATGCGGCGACGGTAGTCGAATCCGATCAGGTTCAATCGGCAGGGTCCGTTGTCTTAATTCGCGACATCACCGCTGAAAAAGAAGTCGATCAGATGAAGACGGACTTTATTTCCACCGTCTCCCACGAGCTGCGGACGCCGTTGACCTCGGTGCTGGGTTTTGCCAAACTGATCCAGAAAAAGCTGGAAGATACAGTCTTGCCCACTGTCAAAGCCGAGAACCGCAAGACCGAGCGGGCGATACGGCAAGTGCGCGAAAACCTGAATATTATTGTGTCTGAGGGCGAACGGCTGACGTCGTTGATCAACGATGTACTGGATATCGCTAAAATCGAAGCGGGCAAAATCGAATGGAATATGCAGCCGATTGCGATTGCTAATATTATTGAGCGTGCGATCGCAGCCACCTCTGTGCTGGCCCAAAGCAGCGGTCTGGAGATCACTTGTGATATTGACCCCGACCTACCAGAGATTGTCGGTGATCGAGATCGGTTAATCCAGGTGGTCATCAACCTGCTCTCCAACGCTATCAAATTTACTAACCAGGGCGCGGTTACCTGCCGTGCCCAACGTCAAGCCAGTGACATCACTATCAGCGTGATCGATACCGGCGTAGGCCTGGCAACAGACGATTTAGAAAAAGTTTTCGAGAAATTTAAACAGGTGGGCGAAGTCATGACCGATAAGCCCAAGGGGACCGGGTTAGGGTTGCCTATTTGTAAGCAAATTATCGAGCATCACGGCGGTCGCATCTGGGCCGAGAGCACACTAGGTGAGGGCAGCACCTTTTCCTTTACACTGCCGCTGAGTGTCTCTGTGGAAGCAGAGGTGGCCAAACTCAACCTGCAAACCCTGGTGCAGCAGCTCAAAGAAAACGTAGACCGCGCCGTGACGTCACAGGACAAAGCTCAGAAAAGCATTTTAGTTGTCGATGACGACCCCCATATCCGTCAGCTACTCCGCCAGGAGCTAGAGTCCGCAGGCTATCAGGTGCAGGAAGCCAAAGATGGGATGGATGCCCTCAGGCAGGTTAAGGTGACCCCGCCGGATTTGATCATCATGGATGTGATGATGCCCAACATTAATGGCTTTGACTTAGCTGCTGTGCTCAAAAATAACCCTGCCACGATGGAGATCCCCACCATCGTACTCTCCATTATTCAAGATCAAGAACGGGGATACCGTCTTGGCGTTGATCGCTACCTCAGTAAACCCATCGACACAGATGCGTTGCTACGCGATATCAAAACGTTGCTGGCGCAAGGGACCTCTAATCGCAAGGTGTTGGTGGTCGATATGGATACCTCTACCACTAACACCCTAACCGAGATACTGCTCTCCAAAGGGTATTCGGTCACCGAAGCCACCACTGGCCAAGAGGGGATCGAAAAAGCCCTCTCCCTCAAACCCGATATGATTATTGTCGATTCGGCCATTTCTACCGAGCATAACTTGGTGAAAACGCTCCGATTTGATAATGGTCTGGAAAATATCTTCATCATCATGATAGAGGGTTCTCAGCCTGTCCAGATACCGCCAGGGCCCCCCAGCCTCACCGGAGCATCTGTTTGATAGTCAGCCGCCGGATTTGTAGAAACACCCCGGCTGCTGAGACTTGATGCTCTATGAAATCAAGATCTCGCGAATAATTTGTGCTATTGACCCGTTTAGAGGAGCTATCTCATGAATAAGACGATTCTGATTGTCGATGATGAAGCCCATATCCGCATCCTGATGGAGCAAACCCTTGAGGATCTTGAAGATGAAGGGGTTGAGCTGCTCACCGCTAATAACGGTGCCGAAGCCCTGGCGATGATCCAAACCGAAAAACCTGATCTGGTTTTTCTGGATGTGATGATGCCCAAAATGAACGGCTTTGAGGTCTGTCAAGCGGTCAAAAGTGATGCTGCTACCCAGGACGTCTATATCATCATGCTGACGGCTAAAGGTCAGGAGTTTGACCAGCAGCAGGGGCAAGCAGTGGGCGCAAATTTGTACATGACCAAACCCTTTGACCCCGACGAAGTACTAGAAAAAGCCAC